>NZ_JBFRPK010000053.1:0-48097 GCF_041471965.1 Vibrio sp. 10N.261.51.A3 | reverse complement strand
AGTGGATTCCATACATCAAGTTAGAACCAAAGCTACCCTTCAGCCATAATTGTGACTTTTGACTTACAATACTTGTACTATGCTTTTTTCAGCTTGGTTCTACTTACACAGCAAGCTCTGCAAGTAGAAACCTTCAATGTAGTTGGGCGTTTTATCTACAGATAACGACTTCTCAAATGGTCTTTGAAGTATTGCGCATTCAAGGTTTCGCCCGTTGCACCTTTCACCAAGTCATCAGTGGTCAGCAGGCTGCCTTTGCTCCAAATGTTTGATTCTAACCAAGTGAAGATAGGGGATAGGTCACCGCTTTCAATCACAGAGTTTATATCTACCGTTTTCTTCATTGAAGCCATGAACTGCGCCGCGTACATCGCACCTAATGTGTACGATGGGAAGTAACCAAATGCGCCGTCTGTCCAGTGGATGTCTTGCATACAGCCGTTAGTGAAGTTGCCTTGAGTGCTTAAACCAAGGTAAGACTGCATCTTGGTATTCCATAACTCTGGCACGTCAGTGTGTTTGATCTTGCCGTTGATCAAGTCACGCTCAATCTCGTAACGCAGGATAACGTGTGCAGGGTAGGTGAGTTCATCAGCATCGACACGGATGAAGTCTTTCTTCACGCGCGTGTAAATCTTCTGGAAGTTTTCTTTCTCAAATTCTGAGCCTGAGAATTGCTGACCAGCCAAGTTCGCTAAGTGTCCAATGAACGGGTCGCTGCGGCCGACTTGCATCTCGAAGAATAAAGATTGAGATTCATGAATGCCCATAGAACGAGCTTCCCCCGCTGGTTGTCCTGCTAGGTGTTTTGGTAAGCCTTGTTCGTAACGTGCGTGGCCTGTTTCATGCACAATACCCATTAAGCTTTGAACGAATTCCGCTTCGTCATAGCGTGTTGTGATACGCACGTCTGAAGGCACGCCGCCACAGAATGGGTGAACACTTTCATCCAATCGGCCGTGTTCAAAATCGAACTGAAGCAGCTTCATGACTTCTAAACCCAGTGCTTTCTGTTTCTCGGTCGAATAGATACCTGATGGTGCGTTAAATTGCTCGCTCGATTGTTTTTCGATCACTTCATCAATTAAACCTGGAAGCCAAGTTTTAACGTCTGCAAATAGGGTATCAAGTGAAGTAGAGCTGGTGCCCGGTTCATAAATATCCAGCATCGCATCATAAGGCGTTAGATTGGCTGCGTCTGCGCGAATCTGCGCTTCTTCACGAGAAAGCTCAACCACTTCACGCCAGTTCTTTTCGAATCCAACCCAGTCGTTGTTACCGCGTTGGCTACGCCACGCATGTTCACATTTTGAACCCGATAGAGATTTCGCTTCAACCAGTTTTTCTGGAAGTAGGTTTGCTTGTTGCCACTGGCGTTTTATTTCACGAAGTGACGATTGTTGCTCGTTGTTCAGCGCTTCATTTTCAGCGTCTGCAATCCAATCGCCAAGCTGTGGTTGAGTCATTAAGCCGTGAATATGAACAGAAAGCTCGGCCATCGCTTCACTACGAGCTTGGTTACCACCTGCTGGCATCATTGAAGCTTGGTCCCAACCACAAATAGAGGCTAGGTGTTGAAAGCGTGAACATTTTTGAGAGTGTTCGACTAGTTTTTTGAATGCGCTCATTTGACTACTCTTAATTTGGTTTCTTTAAATGATCCTTAGGGCTGTGTCAGCGTTAAGGCTCATCTCTCATGTACTTTTATTATGGCTCTGCTTTTTAAAGACGCTGACTTTCGGAGTCGAAGATATAGCGAGAAAAGCATGAGGCGGTACGATGCCTTGAATTTACTATTTTTTAACAAATTAAACTGTTCTATTGTGCACAAAATCAGTGAGTTGTATAGCTGGTGGCAATTGTTGCTTGCGAATTGTTCAGATACACGGTATTGATGATAGATCGCTGAACAAGAATGACAATGATATGGATATTTTGAACTTTGAGGCATTTCTAATTGCCATCACTATTTTAACGCTAACGCCGGGCTTAGATACGGCTTTGGTGATTCGCAACACCAGCCGCTCTGGCTTAGCTGACGGTTGTATGACGAGCTTTGGTATTTGTAGCGGCTTGTATGTACACGCGTTTTTCTCTGCTGTGGGTATATCTGCAATCCTCGCCCAATCCGCTGAACTCTTTCAAGCCGTTAAGATGGTGGGTGCGGTTTACCTCATCTGGCTTGGCTTAAGCAGTTTACGAGCTTTGATGAAAAACGGTGGCGGTTTGAAAGTCGGTGAACAAGCTCAGCAAGCATACAGCGCCAAGCGTTCTTTGCGTGAAGGCTTTCTGTCTAACGTTCTTAACCCAAAAACAGCAGTTTTCTATCTGGCCTTTTTACCTCAATTTGTAAATCCTGAAGGTTCGCCTTTATTGCAATCTATGGTGATGGCTTCGGTACACTTTATGATTGCGATGGTATGGCAATGTGGTTTGGCTGGCGCTCTTAATTCCGCTAAAAACTTGCTCAAAAACGCGAGTTTTATGAAGTGGATGGAAGGTGTGACGGGCATGGTGCTGGTGGGACTAGGTGTTAAGCTTCTGATGGAAGAGCCTGTGTAGTTCACCGTTTTCCAGTTGAACATGAATATATGAAAGCCCACGATGCGTCGTGGGCTTTGTGCTTTATTACTGGTAGATCTTTGTACCGATCTTATTCAACAGCGCAGTTATTCAACGACGCTAATGTTCATCTCAGCACCTTCGAAACCTAAGTCACTCAACTCATCGGCGTTAAAGTTGGTGGTAACTTCGATGTCGCCAATGCGTTCACTGGTTTCATTAGCCGAATCAACACTCCTTTTGCTGCGTAGATTGTTAGTGATTGGTGTTGCTTGTCCAATTTCAATAGTACCTGCAAATTGAGATTCAGCGTAGAAATCACCAGACACGTAAGAGTGGAATGGGCGCAAGCTTCCGCCTGTTGCGTATTGCATGCTTGATAGTCCAGCTTCTTTAATCGCCCAGCCCCAATCCCACCATTTTGTTTCACCTGGGATGTAACGGTGATCCCATTGGTAGCGAATGTCGGCAGATTCACTGCTGCCACGACCCATGGTGAAGGTATGAGCCTTGTATGGGCGGTTATCTGGATGGGAGTGCCACGCGTTGCCACCCCAACGAAGGAAGCCGTTGAATTCAACATCGTAGCTAATATCGGCGTTGAATCGGTACGGGTAAGAAATGCTTGAACGATACAGCTCAACTCGAATCGGTAGCTCCGAATTTGCAGGAACCATAGGACGAGCTTGGAGTGTTACTTGTTCGCTAGTGGAGTTGCCATTTGTTTCAGCGAAGCTTTGGTTAGCCTCGAACTTAACGGTGAGCTTAGTTTCGCCAACCAAAGGCCACTTGAAGGTGTTTTCTGTTTGAACGCTTTGTGAGAATCCATAGCTGTTCGTTTTCGACCAGTTTGTTGATTCGTCTACTTTTAGGTCGACCACCACTTGTTGTGCGATGTTGCTGTTGTTTCTTGCCGTCGCGTAAACCGTTTTCACTAGTTCACGATCTGACTCGACAACATCACCATGCCAAAAGTTGTCATCGTTAACGGTGTAGGCAAAATTGTCGACGGTGATTTTGGTTTTTTCATCACAGCGATAGCCACTACAAGAACCATTGTTATTTCCTTGTATTACCCAGCTGTCGCCAGAGCGCTTTATCGTCATGTCTTCGCCAACATACTGACTGTTATTACCGCCAACCCAAGCGTAACCTAGGTTGTGAGCTAAATAGCTTAATGGGCGAATAAAATCGGTACGGTTGTTTACTAATTCATACTGAACATCGATTTCGCTGCCTTCCTGAACCGATTTGGCGGAATAGTTAGGGATTTCAGATTGGTCGTTGTTTGGGTAACAGAACGTTGACCCACTGCTTGATTGCTTAATTTCGCCATGATAACCAGGCCCCATGATTACCCAGTTTCCTTTTAACCCGGTGATCTGCCAAGTGCCCATACGAGCGACCAAAGCACTCTTCTGCTCTTCGGCTTCATAACGGTCTATAGGGCGATAACCAGACCGACATACATCTTCACCAAGTTGGTCAAACACTATTTGGTCTGGGTAAATCTTCGCATTTACACCGGTTGATAGAACAGACAACACTGCGGTTGCTAAGAGACTTCTGTTTACTGTGATCATTAACAATTCCCTCATTTGTAATTTTTCTATTTTGATAATGTTTTGTGTGCCGTGCAGTTAACAAGACAAGTTCACTTTTTCATGTTGATAAATAGATAGATACTGAAAAGGGTTGAATTAAATTACCCATTAAATTCAATGTCTTGTATTGTCATTAGTGTTTTTACGGTGAAAGAGTATGCAACTGAACGTAAATTGTTTGATGGGGCTCAAACCGTTTTTAGAAAAATGAAGACCCATTATTCGGGCTTAGACGTCAAAATTATTTGACGTTATTTTTGGCGACTGTATGAATGGTTAATTGGAAGAACAGATATAACCATTCACAATGCTCGTAGTTTTAAGGTGGGCACGTAGTGAGTGACAAGGAGTAAAAATCTAACTTGAATATCTTGATTTGCTATCGGTATTTAAAATGTAAACACTTAAAGTAAGGAAGACGGTAATAATTGCATTACTGATAGAACAATGAAAATAACCATCCGTTTTCTATGTGTAATATAGGTAAAGCTTGCTATTTGATAATAGGGTACTTGTTACTAGTGGCTAAACTATCTCTAATTATCGTTTGGCCAGAAGTTGTGTTCGGCCTGTATTACACGTTTTAATGATGGCGAATAAATCATTCGAACTTAAGATATCAATCTTTACCGTTAATGGGTCATTGTTGATTAACAGGTAAGGCGACAATCGGCTGTCATTCATTGTTTTATTTATTTTTTGCACAGAGACTAAGTCGATGGTGCCAGAAATAGAAAAGAAAAGTGATTGCGAAGGGCGGGCTGTTCCCCTGAATCGCAGAACAAGTGGGTCGGGCATGTTGTCGTCTTGAACGGACATCAGGTGTAGCACCTTGTTGTTACTTATTTTCGTTTACCCGTCGGTACGTAATACATTGTCATTCACTATCAGGTCCACCACGCTATGTTGGTAGCGATGCTCTTCTTTTGGTTGGGGAGAAGGGATACTCCATATGCCAACCAATAAAACGAATGCAGAAATGAGCGCAACGATTGGCATCATAATTGACCTCTTTCTAGGAATAGGGCCAGTTCGGTACTGGCTTGATCTAGTTGGGTTGGCGAGTAAAAGATGTTGACGGACTGGCGTGTGGCTTTGTTGAGAATAGAGAGCTCTGAATACTCCGCTTCTTCGCTAATGTACGCCACACAATCACATTGATACTGATAGAGAATGCTTTCTAGCTCTGGCGTCATCGCCATTTCAGGGGCTTGGAAAACTTGTATTTGACCTATCCATTGCTCACTGAGCCGGTTAATGGGATTGATCTCGCTGAGGTTTCTCTCATTAACCTTAGCAAAAGCCAATAGCGCTGATGCTAACAGTAAGCAGCCAGTGGTGAAGTAGCACAACTTGTTTCGGCTTTCAGCTGTGGGGAAGTAAGCCGAAGAACTTTGTTTAGGGTTAGGCTTAGGTTCGACTGCAACTGCTGCACCGATAGCAATACCGTTATTGCCGACGGGTATTAGGTTGCTCGCAGCAGCAAGGGGAGTTGTGGCTGCATTATTGACGGGCGAGTCGATTACCACGCACTCATCGATAAGGCGGTAGCCCACCTTAGGAACGGTGACGATTGGGGTTTCTTTGATGCCTAATCTAACGAACCCTTGGCGCAGTAGACTTATACTTTTCGCTAGTGACGTATCCCCGATGAACTCGTTTCCCCAAGCGAAGCTAATAATATCTTGTTTGTTAACAATATCGGGTGAGTTTTTATGTAATAACTCCAGAACTCGAGTTTCACGGTATCCTACTTTAATAGAACGTTCATCGTTATAAATACGGTTTTTAATCGGGTCGAATCTGATCATATAGCCAACGTTTTATTTTTATTATAATTCTCTCTACAATGTAGATGACTATAAACTGACTAATATATGAATTAAAGTCACATGTTTTATTCTTCTGGTTTTTTGTGTTGTTGAAACAAAAAAGAAATTTAATATGTTTGTGACAAAACGCCTGACACCAACGCACAATCTGTTAAATATAAGTAATATCTAATTAAGTGTTGGTTTTATTAGTGTCCTTTTTAGTAGCCTTCTATTTGCTTTATTAAATCGCATAGTAGTCGATTTAATATTCTTGTTATTTATAAGGGCATATGTGCTGCATAATAATTTAAGACGTTTCGCTATGTGATGAAAATAAAAAGCCCGCAGTTGAGTGCGGGCTTGGTATTCAATCAATTCAGGTTACGCTTTAACTGCTTCACAATCTTTTGAAGAAGTTAACGGTTTGAAGAATAGCTTGGTTTCTTCGATAACAACGTGGCGCAGCAAGATAAGCCCGATTAGGTTCGGAATTGCCATTAGGCCGTTCACGATGTCGGCTATTATCCAGATCATGTCGAGCTTTAAGAATGCACCAGAAGCCACCAAGGCGATGAAGATAATCTTGTAAGGTAATACTGCTTTGGTACCTAGCAAGAACACAACACAGCGCTCACCGTAGTAGTTCCAACCTAAAATTGTTGTAAACGCAAAGAAGATTAAGCCAACAGAAACCAACATAGGGCCAAGGGTGTCTGCATTCAAACCAACAGCGAATGCGTGAGTGGTCATCGCAGCGCCAGAAAGGTCCGTCTGCCAAGCACCCGTTAAGATAAGTGCCAAGCCTGTCATCGTACAGATGATGATGGTGTCGAAGAAGGTACCTGTCATAGAGACAAGTCCTTGTTTCACACATGAGTCTGTTTTAGCCGCTGCTGCAGCCATTGGTGCGCTACCTAGGCCTGATTCGTTCGAGAACACGCCGCGAGCGATACCTGATTGGATAGCAAGCATGATGCTCGCGCCAAAGAAACCACCGGTTGCTGCTGTGTTGGTAAACGCAGAAGTAACAACAAGGGTAATGGCATTCAGTAGTTGGTCTGCATTTGAAATCAGAACGCTTAAACACGCGACGACGTACATCACCGCCATAGTAGGAACGACTTTCCCTGCTACTTTAGCGATAGATTGGATACCACCAAGGGTTACCACCGCCACTAATATCGTAAGAACGACAGCAGACATCTCTCGAGAAGCGCCAAATGAGATTTGAGTTGCGTCTAAGATAGCGTTGACTTGTGGGAAGGTACCGATACCGAAGCAAGCAACACCGAGCGCGAAGACAGCGAACATTACCGCCAAGATTCGTGAGCCGACACCGTATTGCAGGTAGTACATTGGGCCGCCAACCATTTCGCCATTGCTATCGGTTCTGCGGTATTTAACGGCGAGTAGACATTCTGCGTATTTGGTCGCCATACCAAATACAGCGGCAAGCCACATCCAGAATAGGGCACCAGGGCCACCAATCTTGATTGCGGTCGCTACACCAACGATGTTACCTGTACCAATGGTTGCTGAAAGTGCAGTACACAAAGCGGCGAAACTCGATACGTCACCCGTACCAGATTTGTCTTTGCTGAACACCATTTTCAGTGCGGTTGGGAGGTGTCTAAACTGGAGTAAGCCTAAGCGAAAAGTAAAGTAGATACCTGTACCCACTAGCAGAATAAGCAGCGGTGGTCCCCAAACGAATTGGTTGATGGTTTGTAGTGTAGCTTGTAGGTGGTTCATAGATTCCCCTTAATAAATTAAAAATTTAAGGAGAAGAGGGAAGGCAGTGCAGATCGCAGGGATCGGGAGCACTACTTAATACATACGGATTTCTAGATAGAATTCTTTTGTTAATTAAGGCTGTTGCTTTCCACTCCTCTGTCCTTTTGCCTGAGAGTTTCACTTAGTGAATCACTTATAGATAAGTAACGGGCACTAAGCTTGCTCCTTCGGCGACCGATCTAACGGTTCTCTCCAGAGGTTCCTCCAACGACAGTCCTCACTTTTCTGGATTTCTCCAGCATAAAGCACCTGAAAGATTTACTTCTTCGGCGGGTCAATCTAACTAAATGTTAATATTTAGTTAAAAACCACTCTCCTGCAGTCTTCATCGGAACAATTACCTAAATAATTAGGTAATCTGTAGGCGTATCCTAGATCATATAAAATGTGATGTCAGCTACAAAATATCTGTTTGCACAAATGTTGTTCAACTAAATGATCAAACAACGAGTCTCTGACGTAACTTGCTTATTTAAATGGTATAAAATAGAGAAACAAGGAGGAGTTATGACTCGACTAATAGCGATTGTTTTTTTATTGGCTTTGGCATTTGTACTATTTCGTTACCGGACAAACGAAAAACTGCAAAAATGGGTAGTGATAGTTATCGTTAGCAGCTTCCTTTTGTATACTGCCAGCTTGATGATTTCGGAGTTAACTCGTTAAACCTGCCTGTGAACAGGTGGGATGAATGTGTTAGCAGAGCTTAAGTGCTTCTGGCTTGAGCGATAGGTTTAACTGAGCCTGCACTATCAGTATTGGCATTCGTGCCAGTGACCGCGTAACGTTAAACAAATTTTTGGGAGTACCCGCTAGTGAACCAGCAATCTGGACAAAGCGAACAAGATGAAGTGGTTGTTATTGAAGAACGCGATAAGCGCAGTCAGCTCTATATCGGCATTGCTGCGGTTATAGGTTTAGCTCTGGGTGGCTTAATTGGTTCTACAGTTACGGCTTCTAAGTGGGAGTCCACTTATCAGGTACTCGAAACTCGTTATCAAGAACTGCATGACAGCAGAGCACAGTTGATGACATCCGTTGAAACTAAAGTGGCAAAAGTTGATACCGAAATCGATGCGAAAGTAGAAGCCGCTCTAGTGAAACAAACGGAAGAGCATCAAAAAGAGCTCCACGAATTAGCCAAGCAGTCTTCGGTTTTAGAGAAGGCGAACTACTCGTTAGAGCAACAGCTAAATGAACAGAAGCAAACGTTAGAGCAAACTCAGCAAGACAACCAGAAACTTAATCGTCAGGCTGACATGCAATCGACTTTGTTTGAGCGTTCGCGTGAAGTTTTCCGAAAAGAATTGCAGATTTCTCAAGAACTTGAAAAGCTTGAGAAAGAAAGAGAACAACTCGAGCAAAACCTTGGCTCTCTTAAGAAAGCGTGTGACGTTTACTTAGATGGCACATCATGGGATGCGAAATCTGACGCGTGTGAGAAGCAAGATAACGCTAACTCTCGACTGAGTGATATCAGACAAATGATTGAAGTCCACACCATGGATCTCAAGCAGATCAAAACGCTAACCGAAGAGATGGGTTTATAGACCCAAACCTTTAACTCATTCGTCTTTATCTATAGCTATTCAAACGCCCACATCATGAAAATGATGTGGGCGTTTTCGTTCTAGTTGGTTTATTTCTGCTACTAATCGGTTTCGTAGCATGGCTAATAACCGTTTTCACACGATTACCAAGCTATTCGTGATTAGAGCCGTAAAATGGTTTTAATATGTGATTAATTGAATACTTGGTGACTTTGCACGCATATTTATAGGGTTGAGAAACAGCATAATAGTGGTGTTCTAGGATGAACACGCGGTCTGTTGTCATTTTGTGATTAGACCATCTCAATAGACAGGGATTAAACCATGAATGAATATCTGTGTGAGAACTGTACCGTAGCCTATTGCTTCGATGATTGTAATTCGCCATTAGCGCAACGAGAAATGATTGAAGTAGAAGAGCTGGTGGAGCGCAAAAAAGTAAGCCAAGATCCTGAACGGCTTGAACAAGAAAATCCAGATACAAAAATCCCTACGAGCTAAGCCTTAAGCCAGTAGGGATTTTGGATAAGTTGCAGTCCTGTTCTCGCTTTCTCAAGCAAAGGGTCTTACAAAAATTTTTAGAACAGTTTCGTTTATAGAGCTGTGTCGTTTCTTAGAATCCAGTTAGCTACTAGAGCAACCTCATTCCACTAAACGTTATTTCTCATACGTTTTAATTTCGCCTGATTTCACACGAGCAACAAACGATTGCAGTTCTTTCTTCACAACTGGCATCAAGAAGTACAGACCAAGAATGTTGAAGATAGACATCGCAAAGATAGCTGCATCAGAGAAGTCGATTACCGCGCCAAATTGAATCGTGGCACCAATAACAACGAACACACAGAACATCACTTTAAAAATCAGCTCCGTTGTTTTGCCTTCACCAAATAGGTAAGTCCAAGCTTTAAGACCGTAGTACGACCAAGAGATCATGGTAGAAAACGCAAACATGATTACCGCGAGAGCGAGTGTGTATTTGAATACTTCTGCCGTTTCAGTAAACGATGCAGCAGTCAGCGTTACACCTGTTAAACCAGAACCATCGAATGGACCTACGTTTAAACCAGCGATAGTGATAACCAATGCGGTCATTGTACAAATGATTACCGTATCAACGAACGGTTCTAATAGTGATACTAGACCTTCGGTGATTGGTTCTTTTGTTTTAACCGCTGAGTGAGCGATAGCTGCTGAACCTACACCTGCTTCGTTCGAGAACGTTGCACGTTTCAAGCCTTGAATTAGCGCACCAATAAATCCACCAACAACACCTTCACCAGTAAATGCACCTGTAAAGATTGCGCTGAACGCAGGGCCAACTTGATCAAGGTTAGAACCGATGACAATCAGAGCCATACCGATATACAGAGCAGCCATCCAAGGAACAACTTTTTCTGTTACCGATGCGATAGAAGGCATACCACCAACAATCACAGAGAAAACTAAAGAGGCAAGTACAAGGCCAGTGATCACACCGTATTCACTTGGTACATCAAATGCGTAAGTTAACATGGCGTGTGCTTGGTTAGCTTGGAACATGTTACCGCCGCCCAATGCGCCTAAAATACACATTAATGCGAAACCAATAGCGAGCACTTTACCTAGTCCGCCTAAACCTCTTTCACCCAGACCTTGGCTTAGGTAGTACATTGGACCACCCGAAACAACACCTGAAGGTAGGATAGTTCGGTATTTCACACCTAAGGTACACTCACAGAACTTAGAAGCCATACCCAGAAGGCCACACAAGATCATCCAGAATGTCGCGCCAGGGCCACCAATCGCAAGTGCAGCACCTACACCGGCAATGTTACCAAGCCCGACAGTACCAGAAAGCGCCGTTGTTAACGCTTGAAAGTGAGAAACCTCGCCGTCCTCTTTAGAGTTAGGATCGGTATACTTACCTTTGATAATGTCTATCGCCATGCCGACACGTTTAAATTGAACAAAGCCAAAATAAACAGTGAAGATGATCGCAGCGAGCAACAGCCAGCCAACAATCACTGGGAAGTTAGCTTCACCAATCGGTACACTTTTAAATATCAGCCCAACGAACCAACCTGTGTATTCGTTGAAAAAACCATCAACACTTTGACTTAAGTTGCTGATAGCTTGGTTAAATGATCCTTCTTCTGCAAATGCACTGGAACTAAACAATAATATAAACCCAAAAAATAATTCACGTATGTTTTTCATGGTTTTCCCTGTCTTTTTAATAAATTATGTTTGTTGCTGTTGTGTTTGTTTTCTATTTGATTTGTATATCTCAGTGGTTTATCTACTTCATTCGACGGCAACATAAACGGCTGTAGCTAGGTCGAAAAACGAAATAAATATAAGTACTGATCTTGCTTTGTATGGATATCCTTTTGGTATGTGCACCAATAAGACTATGGTATTCGGGCTACCAAGTCCTACTGATAATCCTATACATAAAAATAATGCCAACAAAGAAATTTTTACAATAAATTTACAGTTGTTCGGGTTTTGTCATCATTTGGGAATAAGTCGATGCTTTTTATGCTGAGAAAAGCATATGCAGTAGCTGCTATAGAGTCGGGTGAAGGAGAATTCAGAGTGATGGGCTGGAGGGACATAGAGGGCGCGTAGGGGATTTCGAGTATTCGATATGTTTTCGAGGTGTATAAACATTCTAAGGCTGAAAGTGTATTCGGATCTTAGGATATTAAAAAAGCCCTTTATAAGAGCTTTTTTGATGAGCGGAAAGCATGACTACTTTCCGATAGCACATAAAACTAAACGGCTCGATCACTATTGCTATTGCCAACCGTGCTTTTGCTGGATTTGTGGTAGAGCTTAAGTGCCAATAACGAACCCCACAACAAAACTTGTCCCCAGAGTAATGTCCATTGAGATGCCACTTCTTGCCAAGATGCACCCATCTGATTAAGTGCTAAGAAGCCTTGGATAGCCGGTGTGCTTGGGAATAGCTGTGATAACAGAACTAACCATTCAGGCATCATTTCAACTGGCCAGATAAAACCTGAAGAGAAGATCAGTGGCATTGAACTGATTAACACTACTACCGTGACGAGTTCTCTTCGTGGTACTAACTCACCAATCAAAATCCCTATCAAACAACTGGCCAGTAAGAAGGGCAGAAGTAAGGTTAAGATCTGTGTTGTTGAGGCGATCTGGTTTATCCCATACATCGAAAAGCTAGCGCCGAAGTAGTACATCGACAACAAATAATAAATGCCGACTAAGGTAAAACAGCGAGCAAGCATCAGTTTCGCTGGAGAGGTTTTGCTCCAGTAACCAAATGTCGATTGAGCATTTTGGGTCGCGCCAACTAAACCAGAAGCCATGGCTAAGGTTTGTTGCAGGATCAAAACAAAGACGGCTGGAACCACGTAATCGATGTATCCCATGTGACTATTAAACGTTGGTTTCAGGTTCAAGCTGAATGCACTGTAACCTTTGGCTGCCGATTCTAAAGGCACACCTTCGACTAACAAATGGCTGACCTTAACTTGCGCAGCTAACGTACCACCGGCCTTGGCAAGCCCTTCAACAATGGTTCCGTAGACCAAGAAGTAAGAAGCATCACCAGCGTAAGAAAGTGTCGGGCTCTTACCGAGCAGCAAGTCTTTATAGAAGTTTTCTGGAATGACGAGGAACCCACCAATCTCTTGGTTAAGTACGGCTTGTTTCGCATCGGCGATGGTGGAGTCTCGACGAACCAATTCGATTTGAGAGGTGGCATCCACCATACGCTCTAATTGATAGCTGCTTTGACTCTTATCCAAGTTCACAACCGAAGCTTTCAGTTGTTGAGGAACTTGATTCGCGTAAGGCAATGGATACAAGAATGAATAGAAGACCACACCACCAAACACCGTAAGAAGCACGACAGGGTTGCGCAGTACCGCTAAGAGCTCTTGCTTGAGCAGTTGAGTAAAGCTCATCGTTTTACTCCTTGTTGTGCTGATGCTTCTGGCTGTGTTGACGGCGTTGTTTTTGCTGATATAGCTGTTTTTGCTGATAGACCTGTTTGTGTCGATAGATCTGCTTGTGCAGTTAGAGTTGATTGCGCCAAGTGTTTCTTAATTAGCAACATTACCACGAAAGCAGGAACTGCATACCACAACATAGAAGAGAGGCTGATCAAAGACTGTGCTGCGCTCACACCATAACTAGACTGCGCCGTTTGTACTTCGATGTAATGACTCACGGGCAATAAGCTTCTCCAAATTTGAGCAGCTGTATTCATGTCTGTTACTGGAAAGGTAATACCCATGAACGCAAAGCTTGGTGCCGTAAATGCGCCAGCGAAACTCATCGCCCTTGCTGGATCAAGTGTTAAGAAGAAAAACAAACAACCCATAATGATACAACTGATCACGGTTAGCAGTTGGGCAATAGTCAATGCCACAAAGCTGCCGTTAAATGGCCAGTCTAAGAGCACATAGAACCAAAAACTAAACGCGATACCAAACATCAAAAACAAGACAAGGTAGGGCGTTAATGTTGATGCGAGTGACTTCATAGGGGCGTTGGATAACCAAGCGTGAAGCCCACGAGCTCTAACGTTCGCCGTCAAAACCAATATCGTGCCCACCACAATCATGATCTGCCACAGTGCAGGAATAACCGCAGACACCAAGAACTGTGCATAACTGGTGTTCTTGTTGAACAGCGGCGTGATCTGGCTTTGTACCGTTACTGCTTGGCCTAATGCGGATTGCACCGTGGTATCACCGTGTGACAGCTGTTTCACGACTTCAAGTTGCGCGTTAAAAGTCCCTTGAGCCTGCAGCAAGGCAGAGTTCACCAGCTTACCGATTAAGATAAATTGGCTGTTATAGAATACAGACACTTGCGGATTCAAGCCGAGCAGAAGGTCTCGGTCGAAGTGCCTTGGTATCACAACATAACCATAGATATCACGTTCGATCATCGCTTTCGCCGCATCACTCGCAGAGCTGTATTTCTGAGTGACTTGCAGCGTAGGTGACGCATCAACAAGGCGTGTGAACTGTTGCGAGATTTGACTGTGCTCAAGGTCGACAACTGCGACCGGTAAGTCACGAGCGATCCCTTGTGAAAAAATCAGCCAGATACTGGCAGCAAGCAGCAAAGGAATCCAAGTTAGGCAAGACAACAACCATTTGTCTTTGCGGACAATCGCCCACTGCCGAAGCAAGGTATTCTTCGCTCTATGATGCTCAGTTGATTGCGAGCCTCTAGATTGCGATCCAGTATATTGAGAGTTAGCAGACATAAGTCACCTAAAGCTCAACCACTAGGCTCATGCCCATACGCAGTGTTTCGCTCGTATCGACAGGGTGTGCTTCTACTTCAAAAGTACGTAAATCGAAGCCTTGTGCTGCGTCTGTTGAGCGCCAAGTTGCGAAATCACCCATTACGGCGATGTGAGTTACTTGGAAAGTTAATGATTTATCCAGAGCCGGTAGGTACGCCTCAAACTGGCTGCCTTTCTCGAAATGCTTAAGCATGTCTTCACGAACATTGAGCACAGCCCAAGCATCCTTGGTGTCGATAACAGTCACAACAGGGAAGCCTTGTGGTGCAAGTTCTCCACTGCTCAATAGAACCTGAGAGACTTCGCCATTAAACCAGCTGTGGATCTGTGTGTCTTTTGCGTAAGCTTCAACTTCCGCTACCGCACCCGCTGCCATTAACGCTTTTTGAGCGGCGGCCACTTTGGTTTCGTCACGCGCACCTTCTTGCGCTAATTGATACATTTGGAATGCAGCGCTTTCGGTGTACTTCGCCGCTTGCCACTGTGTTTTGGCTTCATCACGCTTCTGCTCGGCAACCACACCATCGTTGTAAAGGTTGTTTACACGTTGGTAGGTTTTGTCCATCAGATCGGCAGCTGCTTTGGCTTTCAACCATTGGTCTTTAGCCGCTTGAATCTGTTGAGTACGCGCGCCATTCTCTGCTTCTTGTGCTAATGCACCAGCGGCTTTCTGACCAGCTTTTGCTTGCTCTAGCTTCGCATCAATCTCAGGGCTTAGTAGAGAGAAGATCAATTCGCCTTTTTCAACCGAATCGCCTTTGCGCACGAATATTTCATCAATTCTGCCAGGTACTTTCGATGAGATGCTGTATTGCTGCACATCGATTTGACCTTGAAGCTTAACCGGCTGAGGTTGATAAGCTTGATAGAAACTGTATCCGACCCAGCCAATAACGCCGATACCAACTAAAGATAGAAGAAGGGGCTTAATAGGTTTCATGAATTATCCTTTTGACTGGCTAACGGTGTCTGTTTTTGAGTCGAAATCAGACGGAACAGAGGAGGTTAAGTAACTCGAGTAAGCATTCATTTCGCTGGTTAGCGCTAACAGCTTGTTGAGAGAGATTAGGTATTTGAAGCGAGCAGCAGATTGCTGGGTTTTAATGCTCGCAAGATAAAGCTCGGCATCAACCACTTCTAATGAGTTAGATAACCCTTGTGTGAAGGCTTTTTTACGAAGTAATAGGTTTTCCTGAGCTAAAAACAAGCTCGAGTTTAGGCCTTGAACCTCTTCAATGGCTTGGTTTGCTTCAAGGTAAGTCTTTTGTACCAACACGGTTAAGTCTTGCTTAGCTTGTGACTTAAGGAATTGAACCTGTGATACGGCACTGTGAGCCGCAGCGACTTTGTCGGAACGGCCAGAGGTATCAAGCAGTGGCACATTCACACCAATGCCAACCAACCAATCGGGTTTCATTTCACTGGCTAGAGAGTCATCTTCATACAGGCTGTAATCACCATAAAGGTAAACCTCTGGGTAGTATTTACCTTTCTCGGCTTTAATTAAGCTGCTTGCTTGTTTCTCTTTTGCATCAAGAATCTTAAGGCCGGGGTAGGTCATGAGTGTCTGGTCAATGAACACGTCCATATGAGGCAGGTTCTTATTGATAAACAGTTGTTCAGAGGGTTCTACACTTTCATTTTGACCAAGGATTTGGGTCAACGCCAATTGCGCAATTTTAAGATCGTTCTGAGCTTTCGTGCGCTCTACAATCGCTTTATCTAAAGAAGCATCGGCTTGTAGGCGTTCTACTCGGGCGATTTGTCCTTGCTGTTCAAGCTTGATGGCGAAATCACGATGCTGAGTTAAGCCTGCTTCAACGGCTTGACGCGTTCTCACCACGTCTTCCGCTAAGATCACCGAGAAGTAATACTTACTTAAGTCTTCGTAGCGAGCTTGTTTCTCCATCAACAGTTGGCTTTGCGCTTCTTCGCTTTTACCTTCAGCGGCATTTTGCGCAGCGGTTATTCGACCACCAGTGAAGATAGGCCACACAGCACGAATGGAAGAGCTAAAGATGTCTTGTTCGGTAATGGTAGAGGTGATGCCACCTAACTGAGCTAAGAAGGGAGCAAATGCTGGATTTACGCCGCTTAAGCTGTCACCGAACTGTTCACCATTAATCGTCACATCACTATCAAGGTGCGTGTAGTTAGCCCCTAAGGTAATAGAAGGTAGATTAAGGCTACTTGTTGAGTTCTGAAGGTGTTGATAACGTTCAACGTTGGCTTGTTGAGCCGCAAGTGAGTTGTTGTTTTCTTGCAATATTTGCCACGCTTCAGAAAAAGTGAGCGGAGCTGCATAGCCTGGCGAAGCCATAGTGCCGAGAAGCATACTGGCGATCGCAAGGTATCGGAATTTTGGTTTGGTCATCTGCATTAAATACCAATTAGAGTATTAACTCTAATGTTAACAGGGCGATAGTCATTTGTCTTGAATAGATTGTCTCATATGAATAGAAATTTTCATAACTCGTTAATCAAGTGTAAATAAGATTGAGTGACGTGAATATCAAAGATAAATGAAACTTAAAAAGCACGCATAAGCGTGCTCTTTAAGTTCAGTATAGAAGTGTTTTTACAAAATGAAGTGGCTTATTTAAAGCTAGGACAATGGTGATCGGCGCGCCATACCAATTGTCTTGAACCTTGCATTGTTTGTAATAAATCTCTCCCTGACATTTGCGGGAATGCTAACAATACCTTGAGATCGAGTGGGGAGGTGCCATCTTTCTCATAGGCTCTTACGTGAGTAAAAGTCGATTGTAAGTGTTTGAACAGCATAGTCTTAGTAAGACAAATTCCAAAGTTATCGCGTTTCATTGCCTTGTTTCCTTTTCAACAATGTTTATACGTTATGTTTGTTATCCTGTTTCTATTGGACGTTGCCACTGATCGATACTTCCTGCTCATCAATGTTTTATTATTGGGTGATGCTTTTATCAGTCACCTCTTCGTTGTCTGGCTAGCCGAGTTTGAAATAGCGATGGATGAATAGGGGAGAATACTTAATCCGTTTGTTCATCATTCGCAACGGCGAGCGTGCAACTTTTAGTTATAGATACGTCCAGCGAGCGAAGGGTTGTTGCTATTTTGTTAATCGAAGTTTCGATTCAAAGCGCGGTCTGAAAATCATGACCTATGGCTTAGCAACAATAAACTTCTTCATATGCAACCATTATAATTGTATTTATTTTAAACAACCTAAAAAACACCTAAAAGCTTAGTGATCTAGCTCAATATTTATTCGTTTATTTTGGTTTTTAAGCTAATCAGTCCTAAAAATGAACGATTAATCGAGATGAACAACGTAAAGGATTATCAATTAACAATCTGCTCAATTATTTAGTTGAGTAGCAGTCACAAATTCACGTCCCTAGAAAGGTCATGCGATTAACTTGGTGTTAACATTGATCGTCTAACACTAGGGACGGTGGAATATGAAATGGAGCAGTATCAGTTTCCGTAAAAGGTTACTGATTATCATGACGGTCACTGGCCTCGTTGAACTTTTGATTCTTGCAGCGGCTGGTTTTTACTACATCAAACAATCTCAAGAACAAGAGATGGGTTTGAAAGCGTTAGGTGTTGCTGAATTTCTATCTGAATCGCCACTTGTCACCAGCATTATTCAAGAAAATGGAACGTTGGACCCTGATGGCGTTCCCTACGTTTTGTCTGAAAAAACCCAAGTTAAATTTCGTAACCTTACTCAGCTCATTGGCGCGGCGTTTATCGTTGTTGGAGATGATAAAGGTATCCGCCTGATTCACCCTTACGATGACAGGCTCGGCAAACCCATGCGTGGTGGCGATAACCAAAAAGCATTGGTATTGGGCGAGTCTTATGTGTCGACAGCCAAAGGATCGCTGGGTTTTTCAGTTCGTGGTAAATCCGCGGTAAAAGACACCCAAGGTACCGTTATTGGTGTGGTGTCAGTTGGTTACTTATTGGATTCGTTGCAAGATCGAATCGAACCTTACTTAGCCTTTTTGATTGTGATGGCGTTGCTGGTGGTTGCGGTCAACGCTTTGATTTCGAGTTATGTATCTCGCCGTTTTCAACGCGCTATTTTGGGCTTTGAGCCTGAAGAGATAGGCCGGTTGTATGTTGAGCTAGATGTAACCATGAGTACCGTGAAAGAGGGCATTCTGAGCATCGATAAGCACGGCATTTTACGTTCAATTAATAAGAGTGCCTGCGATATTTTATCGATAGACAGGGATAAAGCACTCAATCAACAGCGCCTTTCTGATGTATTGCCAGGCAGTGATTTAGAACAACTGCTATCAACCGGCGACACCGACCACGATGTTGAGTTGTATTTAAACAATAAGCGAATCATTGCTAACCGAAGCCCGATTATAGTGGCAGGTGAGGTGGTCGGGGCGGTATCGAGTTTCCGATTACGAGATGAAATCAACGATTTAACAGACCAGCTCTCACAAACCAAAGAATATGCTGATCTACTGCGTTCACAAACCCACGAGCATCAAAACAAGCTCAACACCATCAGTGGCTTGATTCAGATGGGCGAGCTGGACTCTGTTCAACAATTGATTGGTCAAGAAACCGCTCATTACCAGAGCTTAATTGAGTTCTTAAGAGAGACGGTGAAAGACCCTCTTATTGCAGGCATGCTTTTAGGCAAAACAGAGCGAGCTCGAGAGATTGGGTTAGAGCTTAAAGTGGAAGAGGGATCAAGGCTTGAAGCTCTGCCTAGCTGGTTAAACGCGGATGACGTTGTCACAATTCTTGGCAACCTGATTGATAACGCCTTTGACGCCACCATGACGGCGATTAAGCAAGAGGGTCAAATTGCGCCAGCGCGTCGGGTTATTGAAGTTTCAATCAGTGATTTTGGTAATGAAATTATCGTAGAAGTAGAAGACAAAGGGTGCGGTTTGCCGAAAGAGTTGGCGACCAAAGCACTTACCGAAAAAGGCGTATCGAGCAAAGCGAAGCAAAATCGTGGTGTGGGTTTGTATCTGATAAAGCAGCTGGCAGACCGATATCAAGGGCAGCTTGAAATGGTCGACAACCAAGATTTTGGCACGCGAATGACGGTTTATTTGCCAAAAGAAGAACAATAATAATTAAGCACGAAGCGATCTTGTGAAGATCATCGTGACGGAAAAAACATGGTTAAAGGAAGAACATAAATGAACGCAATCACGAGAGTCATGGTCATTGAAGATGATATTGCGATTGCAGAGCTACACCATCGTTATTTAGAACAGATGGGTGGCTTTGACGTGGTCGGCATTGCCACTACACAGTCTGAAGCGCTGATGCAACTGGACATCTTAAAACCGAATTTGGTGTTATTGGATGTGTATCTGCCGGACGGGTGTGGGCTCGATATTCTTAATCACGTAAGAGGGAGCAATCAAGGCTGCGACGTTATCTTGATTACTGCTGCTCGGGATGTCGATACGCTGCAGCAAGCAATGCGTGGTGGGGTGGTCGATTATCTATTGAAACCAGTAATGTTCCCTCGTTTGGAAGCGGCACTGAAAAAGTATCAATCTCAACAGCAAGAGTTTGAAAGTGTGTCGGATTTGAATCAAGGTTTGGTTGATAAGATGCTGCAAGCCAATGCCAAAGCGGACTCTGGAAAAGTATCCACCTTACCCAAAGGCATTGATGGCGTAACGTTGGATAAGATCAGAGCCATTTTTCAGCAAGCTGATGCCGTTAATATTACCGCCGATGAAGCCGGAGAACGAATTGGTGCTAGCCGAACCACCGCCAGACGCTATTTAGAATTTTTGATTACCACTGGTGAGTTAGTCGCAGACTTAAATTACGGTACCGTAGGTCGCCCGGAGCGCTGCTACAACAAAGCGCAAAGATAAACACGACACCATCAAAATAAATATAAAGCCAGTTGAATAAGCTGGTTTTACCTTTTTCTCCCTTTCCTATTGCTCACTCCACCGACCAGATACCGTTCTTTCTTGACTACACTGTTTGAGAATGCCGATTTGCTTCTCCCTCGGGTCAAATGAACGGAACTATCGATTAGAATTTGTTCGAAATGAGTCAATATTTAATCGATTGCTTTCACAGTGGTTGATGTAAATCAAATAGTCATAGACAATACTGTCCCGAATAGAGGTGATAGCTTTCACCCTCGTTTACCAAACGCATTCTCAAATTTAATAGGCGCTTACTATTGATGTAATAGTTAAGACCTATTATCTATTTTCGTATGTCGCTGATACCTTTGGCGAATACTAAAAACCTTGTTTTTATAGGAAAGATGATGGTAATACCTGAAAACAGCAGCATCGTTATTTTTGGTGCGTCGGGAGATCTAACTTACCGCAAGTTAATTCCTGCTCTATACCACCTGTATGCTAGCAATCAACTACCAGAATCCTTTGCGATTCTTGGAGTGAGCCGTACTGAGTACAGCGATGAGTCTTACCGTGAGAAGCTGAAGAAGTCTCTTCAGGAAATGGAAAAAACTGAACCAGAGACGCTGAATGCATTTATTGAACATCTGCATTACCAAGCGATCAATACTTCAGATGTAGACGACTATGCTCGTTTAGCACAACGTCTAGACAAGCTTGAGCAAGACTACCAATTCGAAAACCATAACACATTGTTCTACTTGGCAACCCCGCCAAGCCTATACGGTGTGATTCCAGCAAACCTTGCTGCGCATGGCCTTAACGATGAATCGAACGGCTGGCGTCGTCTGATCATCGAAAAACCATTTGGTTACGACTTAGCATCAGCTCAAGCGTTGGATGAAGAGATCCATCATCACTTCCAAGAACACCAGATCTACCGTATCGACCATTACCTTGGTAAAGAGACGGTTCAAAACCTTCTAGTGCTTCGTTTCTCAAACGCGATGTTTGAACCACTGTGGAACCGTAACTTCATTGAATACGTTGAAATCACAGGTGCTGAGTTCCTTGGCGTTGAAGAGCGTGGCGGATACTACGACGGTTCTGGCGCAGTTCGCGACATGTTCCAAAACCACCTGCTGCAAGTGCTAGCGATGGTAGGTATGGAGCCGCCTGCACAAATTAACGCTGATTCTATTCGTGATGAAGTGGTTAAAGTGCTTCAGTGTCTGAAACCATTAGAAGAAGATGATCTGCGTAAAGACTTAGTATTAGGTCAGTACACAGCATCAGATGTTCGTGGTCAGCACCTACTAGGTTACCGTGAAGAGCATGGTGTAGCGGATGATTCTCGTACCGAGACTTACATCGGCTTGAAAGCTCACATCAATAACTGGCGTTGGAATGGTGTTCCTTTCTACGTACGTACAGGTAAACGCTTACCAACACGTGTGACTGAAATCGTGATTCACTTTAAGAACACGCCACACCCAGTATTTGGTCAAGATGCACCAGAGAACAAGCTGATTATCCGCATCCAACCGGATGAAGGTATTCAGATGAGCTTTGGTTTGAAAGAGCCAGGCGCAGGCTTCAAAGCAAAAGAAGTGAAAATGAACTTCTCTTACTCTGACTTGCCTGAAACTCAGATGCTGACGGCTTATGAGCGTCTTCTTCTTGATGCACTGAACGGTGATGCGACTCTGTTTGCACGTACCGATGCGGTAGAAGCATGTTGGAAGTACGTTCAACCAATCTTAGACTTCAAGCAAGATCCTCAAGCACTGTTTGGCTATGCTTGTGGTACTTGGGGTCCACAGGAAGCAGATGAACTTCTGCAACGTGATGGCCGCGCATGGCGTTTCCCATGCAAAAACTTAACAGACACGGATTACTGCGAACTATGATCAATCACAAGATCTTTGCAACGCCTGAACTGGTTGTTGAAAACCTAGCAAATGAAATGAAAGCATACAGCGAGCAGGGCAAACCTGTTCACATTTCACTGTCTGGTGGCAGCACGCCAAAAATGCTTTTCAAACTTTTAGCACAGGCGCCATACGCGGAAGGTATTCAATGGAATAACCTTCACTTCTGGTGGGGCGACGAACGTTGCGTTGTACCAGACGACGCTGAAAGCAATTTCGGTGAAGCAAACGCGCTCTTATTTTCAAAACTAAAAGAGTTTACTCAAGTAAACCTTCCTGCTGAAAACATCCACCGCATCCGTGGTGAAGATGAACCAAAAGCAGAAGCAGAGCGTTTCGCAAAAGAGATGGCAGACGTAATCCCAACAGAAAACGGCACGCCTGTATTCGATTGGATTCTGCTTGGTGTTGGCGCAGACGGCCACACAGCTTCACTATTCCCAGGTGCAACCAACTACCAAGATGAGAACCTATCTGTATTAGCTTCTCACCCTGAGTCTGGTCAAATCCGTGTTTCTAAAACAGCGAAAGTTTTAGAAGCAGCAAAACGAATCAGCTACCTAGTACTGGGTGCAGGTAAAGTTGAGATCGTTAAAGAAATTCATACAACTCCTGCTTCAGAACTGCCTTACCCGGCAGCGAAAATCCAGTCTAAAACTGGCGAAACAGAGTGGTTCCTAGATTCAAATGCAGCAAGTGCTATCGCATAAGTGCGAATAGCCGCAAGGAGATAAAATAATGAAAGGTGATATCGGTGTAATTGGCCTAGCAGTAATGGGTCAGAACCTTATCCTAAACATGAACGACCACGGCTTCAAAGTTGTGGCTCATAACCGTACTGCTGCTAAAGTAGACGAGTTCCTAGAAGGCCCAGCTAAAGGTACTAACATTGTTGGTGCTTACTCTCTAGAAGAGCTAGTTGAGAAGCTAGAAGCGCCACGTAAAGTGATGCTTATGGTTCGTGCTGGTGACGTTGTAGACACGTTCATCGAAAATCTAATCCCACTTCTAGACGAAGGCGACATCATCATTGATGGTGGTAACACTAACTACCCAGACACTAACCGTCGAGTAGCGCATTGTCGTGAGAAAGGCATCCACTTCATCGGTACTGGTGTATCTGGTGGTGAAGAAGGTGCTCGTTTCGGTCCTTCAATCATGCCAGGTGGTGCGGCTGAAGCTTGGGAAGCGGTTAAGCCAATCTTCCAAGGTATCTCGGCAAAAACTGACGCTGGTGAGCCTTGCTGTGACTGGGTTGGTAACGACGGTGCTGGTCACTTCGTTAAGATGGTACACAACGGCATCGAATACGGTGACATGCAGCTTATCACTGAAGCATACCAGTTCATGAAAGATGGCCTAGGTATGTCTGCTGACGAGATGCAAGCAGTATTCGCTGACTGGAACAAGACTGAGCTAGACAGCTACCTAGTTGAAATCACTGCTGACATCCTTGGCTACAAAGATGAAGACGGTGAAGCGCTAGTTGAGAAGATCCTAGACACTGCAGGCCAAAAAGGTACGGGTAAGTGGACGGGTATCAACGCACTAGACCTAGGTATCCCACTAACACTGATCTCTGAGTCTGTATTCTCTCGTTGCCTGTCTGCTCTTAAAGACCAACGTGTTGAAGCTGAAGCTTTGTTTGAGAAGACAATCACTCCAGTTGAAGGCGACAAGCAAGAGTGGGTTGATGCACTACGTCAAGCTCTACTGGCTTCTAAGATCATCTCTTACGCTCAAGGTTTCATGCTAATGCGTGAAGCGTCGAACGAAAACGGCTGGGACCTAAACTACGGTAACGTAGCGCTAATGTGGCGTGGTGGGTGTATCATCCGTTCTGCATTCCTAGGCAACATACGTGATGCGTACGAAGCAAACCCAGACATCGCGTTCCTAGGTTCTGACGAGTACTTCAAAAACATCCTACAAGGCAGCCTAGTGGCATGGCGTAAAGTAGCAGCGAAATCTCTAGAGTCTGGTATCCCAATGCCATGTACGATTTCTGCGCTATCTTTCCTAGACGGTTACACAACTGCACGTCTACCAGCGAACCTGCTTCAAGCTCAACGTGACTACTTCGGTGCTCACACTTACGAGCGTACTGACCGTCCACGTGGTGAATTCTTCCACACAAACTGGACTGGTACAGGCGGCGATACTGCTTCTACAACTTACGACGTATAATCGTTAGTTAGAATCAGTTAAGAACCTTGTTGTTCTTATTAGCTGTAAACTAGAAAACAAAAGGATGCCAACTGGCATCCTTTTTTGTTGGTTCTGCAAGAGAGTCACAGACAGCAAATTTAATACAACCCGTTAAGCGAGTGCAGCTTGTGGACTTTGCATATCACTGTATTGCTCTCGTATCGACATGAAGTAATCAAGGTTTTGCTTCAGCGCAGAGACGCACTCTGGATCAAACATCAACCCTGTATGCGCTTCAATGTAGTCCATTACCTTAGATGCTGACCATGCGTGTTTGTAAGCTCGTTTACTCAGTAAAGCATCGAACACATCCGCTAGCGTTACAATTCTTGCCTCCAGTGGAATCGCTTCTCCAACGAGCGCATCTGGCAACCCTGAGCCATCAAACCGTTCATGATGGTGACGTACAATATTCTTGATGAACTGAACTTCTTCGCTACACATTGAGCTGTGGTGGGAAAGGGCAACCACGTCATCAATCATCTCTTCGCCATATATCGTGTGATTGTTCATGATGTTTCTTTCTTCTTCCGAAAAACGCTCAGTACTGAAGAGCACTTTGTCTGGGATTCGGTACTTCCCTATGTCGTGAAACGGGGCATACAAGCGAATGCGGTGAACGAATTGGTGGGTAATCTCATTGTTACTATGCGAAAGCGCACGTGCCAGCTGCTCCCTGTATTTACCCATGTGAATGAGGTGCTCTTTGGTTTCAGGATCACGTGCGTGCCCCATGTTTAGGGCGATTGCTAATGAGGACTGAAAATGTCTCTGGCGTTCGAAGAGTTGCACAAACAGGTTCGAAATCGCTTGGGTGAGGTAGGCGATGTCGCTTTGTATTGTCTGCTTAGCAAAAAAGTCAGTGCATGAGGCGTTGATGAAAACGAACCCAAGGTTACTCTCTTGGTAGTGGATTGGAGTGGTATAGCTACTTTGGTGACCAATCTCGAGTAGATGAGAGATTTGTTTAGTCGGATTCATCAAAGAGAGGTCATCAACAATTCTTGTTTCCAATGATTCAGCCAGACGACTCAACGCAGAGTTGGGTTTGATCTCCTGTTCGATGTAATGATGCTTGGCGTTTTGGCACAGTGAATCCGATACAAAATAATTCGATGCTTTATTTTCACTGCACAGCACCACGGATAGCCGAGATAATATGGGGTAGTGTTCACGAGCTAGCTGGAAGAGAGCATCGACTATGGCGACGATGTCTTTGTCTTGGGCCGCTGCTCTACTGAAATGGGAGTAGTCAAACATGTGGCAAGCCAACCTTTAATTATAATTATGCCACTGTTTAATCGGGTTTTTTACCGTTTCGATATTCAATAAAACCATAGCACTGTGTTATTAAAATGTAATACTGCGTACTGAAAAACTTTAATGTCATCACTAAATATATGGCTTTTGCATACGGTTACCGTAGGTTTTGTTAAGTTAAACCAGTCTCATAATCTTTAAGGGGAAATTTTGTTCACAGAATGTCTTAGTCTGTATAGCGAGCTAAGGTAGGGTGTTAAGTGACCAATTCGAAATTAATTTCAAAGATAAATAGGATAACGAGTATGCTTTATGCCATCATAAAGGCATAAATAAGGGCAATGGATGTAATGCCCAAGTGATTGAGCTAGAAATGGTCAGTGATGACGGTGTTCTAGAGTAAATTCAAGGCCTTTAGTTGCCTTGAAAAAGGTAATGTTATGACTGAAGAAGAAAGAATCGAACTGCAACAAAATAACCCGCTACACGGCTTAAAGCTTGAAACCATGATCACTGAATTAGTGGATCATTATGGTTGGGAAATTTTAGATGCGGCAATGCGTATGAACTGCTTTAACACTAAGCCTACAGTGGCAAGCGCAGTTAAATACCTGAAGAAAACCGAATGGGCTCGTGAGAAGGTTGAAAACTTCTACCTTTACCGTTTCAAGCGCATGCCTAAAGCATCGGACATCGAATACCAGATGCCTCCGCGTTCACGTACATTCCGCCATGGGCTAGAGCCTCGTGAGCCAATGGAACTAACGGTTGAGTCTATCCACGCTTCTCAAGCTAAAGCTGCGTCTGCATTTAAAGAGCGCCGCGGCGGTAACGGTCGTAACTTCCGTCGTTAACAAGAAGGCGTCGTTAACAAGAAGACGTCGCTAGAAAGAACCGTCGCTAAATAAGGCGTCGGCGATTAGCACGGCTAATTAGATAAGCGAAAAACACAAAAGGAGCCTATGAGCTCCTTTTTTAATTCGTTCGATTAAACCGTAATTGGCTAAGCTTCGCGGTTCTTTCTTTGATTCTTCCAAAGATCGGTGACATAAACGATCGCACTGACCAGTAAGAATAGCGCTGACACAGAAAACAGAGCGGGCATTTTTAAGATCCACGCGAATGTGGCAGCAAGAAAAGCGACAAAGCAAATGAGTCGACTTGATGACATGACATGACCGAGTTTAGTGTTCATAACGCCTCCTAATGAAGTCTCACTTTCGACAGGAGAATTATCCTACCTTTGGCAAAATAAAGGCTAAAAAACAGTCTAAATTGTTATCAAATTTGCTAATTGAAGGACTCGTCTCACACATTTTGGCTTGGCTATTTTATAAGTAATAAAATAGCCAAATCGGTATGAGCAGGGTGGAGTCTTTTGGCTTTATCTTTTCAGTTGCAAGTCTAATTAAACCGAACGTCTAATTAGCATAGAAAAAGTAAGCGGTGATCAAAAAGCTCGCGATGATCACTGTGGTTCGAACATAGTGTTGAGGGATGCGGCGAGAGATTTTTGCTGAATAATAACCACCAACCAATGTACCCAATAATACAGCCATGCCAGACGGCCAATCAATCGAACCATTGACGATAAAAAATACGATCGCTGCGAGGGAAGCACACGCGGACACGAGCAGTTTGATGCCATTCATCACGTTGATGTTGGTGTAACCAGCCAGCGCCAAGTAGCTCAATGTCACAATGCCTAAGCCTGCATTAAAATAACCACCATAAACACACACGATCAAAAGCAATACAGCGGAAAAGAACGCCCCTGCGCTGGTGGCGTGCTTATGTTTAGCGGTTACTTTCTTTAGCCATTTGTTGAGAGTGCCACCAAAGGTAAAAAGCAGAGCGGCGAACAGTAATAACCAAGGTACGGATTGGGTAAATAGCGCTTCTGGTGTGTGTAGTAGTAAAAATGCACCAATGCCGCCGCCAATTACGCATAGCCCAACAACGAGCTTGAGTTGTTTGGTACCAGATTGAATTTCGTGGCGCAGTGCGTAAGCACCACTGATGTAACCAGCGCATGAAGCAAAGGTGTTGGTCGCGTTGGCTGCTATTGGTGGAACGCCAGCAAATAACAAAGCAGGGAAAGTGATGAAGCTGCCGCCACCCGCAATGGAGTTAAGCACACCGCCAACCACCCCTGATAAGAATAGAATCAACCAATCCATAGTTTTAGAATCCAATACGTTAACTAACTGGTTACCTTACTTGAATTTGTTATGAATATCAGCGCCATGTGTGTTGTAAAGATAGGTTTGTGAGTTTGCTACCATCTTTAACCGCTGGTTTTAATTGAGGCTTTAAATGAAAAAAGGAGCCAATGGCTCCTTTCGTTGAGGTTTAGTTGATTCGATAAAGCTTTACACTTCTACTGGCTTCGCTCTAAAACTCTTAAATAGTTTCACTAGAATCGGGCTAGACAGCACCAATACCGCCAGAATAGTGAAGGTCATCGTAATAGGGCGTTCCCATAAGAAGTTCAACTCACCATCGCTGATCATCAATGCTCGTCTTAAGTTCTCTTCCATCAAGCCGCCCAATATGAAGCCTAACAGTAATGGTGCCAATGGGAAGTTGGCTAGCCTTAATGCTATCGCAGCCATCGCTACCAGTAGCATCACAAATACGTCCATCGTGTTGAATGACACCAAGTACACGCCAGTGATTGAGAAGAAGATAATCATTGGCAGTAGAACCGTTCTAGGTACCGCTAGCAGTTTAGAGATATATGGGATCAACGGTAGGTTTAAGATAACCAGCACGATGTTGCCAAAGTACATCGAGATAATCACCGACCAAAATACGTCTGGGTGTTCAACGAACAAGCGAGGACCAGGCTGAATACCGTAGGCAATCAATGCACCAAGCATAATCGCAGTTGTACCAGAGCCCGGAATACCCAGCGTTAGTAGCGGAACGAATGAACCACTTGAAGCGGCGTTGTTTGCTGATTCAGGAGCAACAAGACCACGGATACTGCCTTTACCGAACTCTTTCTGCTTGTCTTTTGGCGCGAGGCTACGCTCCATACCGTAGCTTAGGAATGCCGCAATAGTGGCACCTGCGCCCGGTAGAACACCGGTAAAGAAACCGAGAATAGAAGATCGAATTGAAACTGGTGCCACTTCTTTGAACTCTTCTTTGGTGACCTTCATGCTACCAATATCCGACATCTTTTGGCTTTCTTCCGCGCTGGTGTCTTGCTCTGGTTTTAGAATACCCATCAAGGTTTCACCCAGTGCGAATGTTGCCATCGCTAATAATAGGAAGCTAAAGCCATCCATCAGATCCGTAAGGCCAAAAGTGAACCGTTCAACGCCAACACCTTTGTCGATACCTACAGTTGATAGCATCAAACCAAGAATAGTCATCATCCATGCCTTGATTACCTGACCTGGGCCCGCAAACGCCGCTACTGCCGATAAACCTAATAGCATCAACGCAAAGTAGTCTGAAGACTGGAAGCTCAATGACACGCTGGCTAAAGCCGGAGCCGCAATCAAAAGCATGATTGCCGAAAGTGTGCCACCAGTGAAAGAAGAGTAAGCCGCGAGTGCAAGTGCTTTACCCGCTTGGCCTTTTTGTGCCATCGGGTAGCCATCGAATGCGGTTACTACCGTTGAAGAACAACCTGGAGCGTTGATTAAGATGGATGACGTCGAGCCACCAAATACAGCGCCATAGTACACACCAGCCATCAAGATTAGGCCAGAAGAAGGGTCTAGGCCGTATGTAATCGGGATCATCAACGCGATTGCTGAAATTGGACCGAGTCCCGGTAGCATCCCAATAAAGGTACCAACAAAACAGCCAACAATTACCATCATGATGTTCATTGGCATCACGGCGGTCGAAAGTCCTTGTAAAATTCCGTCTAACATAATGTTATCCCTACCAAAGAGTGAAGATTAAACCCGGCTCTAGGTAGATATCTAAGCCTTGAGTTAATAAAAGAAAGAACGCGATAACGAAAGGAAACGACGCGCCAAATAAGACAGCTTTGCGGCGCTCACCCAGTAGGTAAAAGCCTGCAAGTAAGAAGAAGCTGGTTGCTAAAACAAAGCCAAGATAAGTCAGCCCAACACCGTACAGAGCCATTAACACCAAGAAGCCAATCAGCAGTTTCCAGTTCAGCGGCGTAGTGTCGCATGTAACTTTTTTATCCGGCTGTCCGGTTATAAGCAGGATCAACGAAAGGCCAATGCCGATAAACGTTAGCAGGATAGGTAAGGTTCTTGCTGTGAAGGGTTCGTACTCGTCACCGGGGAACAAAGGAATCAGCGTGGTTTGGTAGCCATAGCATAAACATGCAAGCATAAAGAGCATGGCTCCGATGCGATCCTTCGAAAGCAAAGATTCCTTACTCAGAAATTTGGTTGGTAAGTCCGACATATCCAACTCCATTTGGGGTGGTATAAAAAGTAAAAAAGCCGTACATGAGCGAGTCAATGAAATGTCTGGGATCACTAACCAAAGGTAAGCGAATTACGGTACTGGTTTATCAGCCACTTGCGTTTACAACGAATCGGCAAGCGTTAGTAATACGTCTACGAATAAACAAAGGAGTTTGAAGTTAACTCATGCACGGCGAAACAAGGAAAGAGTAAGAGGGCACATAGGCCCTCTATGGTTGTTGGTTATTTCAAGAAACCAAGCTCTCGCATTAGGTCGCCCATCTGTTTTTCTTGATCTTCTAGGAAGGCGTAAAAATCTTTGTCAGCTTTGTAGTTGTCGATCCAACCGTTACGGTCACGAACCACTTGCCACTCATCGGTTTTGTACATTTTGCCAAGCGCTACATTCCACTCGTCGATCTTCGCTTGGCTTGTGTTTGGAGCCGCGAAGAAGCCACGCCAGTTCGCAAATACAGTTTCATTGCCGTACTCAGTTAGTGTTGGGATATCTGGTGCCGCTTCAAGACGTTTTGGTGCCGTTACTGCCAGTACTTTTACTTGTCCAGATTTAGACATCTCTAGTACTTCACCAAGGCCCGTTGAAAGCAGCTGTGTTTCGCCAGAAAGCAGTGCCGCCATCGCTTTACCGCCAGCATCGTAGGCAATGTAACGTACTTTCTTCGCATCAAAACCTTCGCCTTTGAACGCTGCCGCTACTACAAGGTGGTCCATGCTGCCACGAGCTGAACCGCCAGCAATCTTCACTTTACGTGGGTTGGTTTCGAACTCTTTAACGACGTCTTCCCAAGTGTCGTACTTAGAATCCGCAGGAGCGACGATTGCGCCGTAATCGGCAATGGTTGCTGCTACCGGAGTTAGGTCACGGAAAGATTGAGGGAAGATACCTGTTAGTGAACGAACAACGATAGGCGTTGAGTTCACCATTAGCGTGTCTTCTTGGCGTTGTGCTGTTTCGATTAGGTGAGCAATCGCTTTACCGCCACCGCCACCAGACAGGTTTTGGAAAGAGACATTTTCTACGATGTCTGATTTCACCAATACATCACCCGTACCACGAGCTGTCATATCCCAACCACCACCAGCGCCGCCAGGGATTAGGAAGTGGATTTTTTCTACGTCAGCAGCAAAAGTGTTGAAAGAAAAGGTTGCTGCGATGATAGAAGCCGCAAGAGTAGGTTTCAGTGCCTTGAACATGGTTCACGTTCCTTATGTAGGGGATCTCTTCAATGGAGAGAAACTTATGTTTTATTTCCAGCTACTAAACAGATGAGTAGGATATTGCTTAGCAGATGAAGCTAAAGTTAACGGTGTGTTAATGAAATGTCTGTAATGCGGCGATATTGAGAATAAAGAACATTGGATTAATATTGTTCATAAAGTTCACGGTAACGTGTTTTTGTCCATTTACTGTTGAATGATATCTGGATTCTAAAATCGTAGTTATTGTCTCAGAATGATTGAATTCATTGACAAAGGTTGGATTTAACTAGCGTTTTCTACTCGAGTGCATTGGTTGTTGGTCTATATTGTTAGATGTGACTACGATAACTATTTCTGCAAAAGAGTCAGGTGTATAGAGGTGTTAGATTTTAGATGTGGAATAATGAGTTACTATAGTTGATATGCAACTTAAGCGGTATTGATTGCGCTAGGCTGTTAACTTTGGAGTTGGCGATTATTCAAGGATGAAATAATGGCATTAAAAAAAATTTCGTTACGCTTTACCGTTGGAACAATGTTCATACTCGCGACTGTGCTAACGGCTGTGGTTGCGGTCTCTCTTCAATACTACTTCAGTAAAAAAATGGCGACGGAGAATACTCTGTCAAAGTTGACGATGGTATCTCATGACCTGAGTGATTATATCGGCGCGATTGACTCTGACGCAGCCAACACCGCGCGTTTACTTGCTACAGTGAAACGATCTATCAGTAACAAAATATCGAAAGAAGAGTCGCGTAGTATTCTTTCTGAAGCCATTAAAGATAACCCTCTCTTTTATAGTATTTACATTGGCTCATCCGATGAAAATTTCTTCCAAATTATTAACCTAGAATCTGCCCCTGTCGTTAGAGAAAAAATAGGAGCACAACAAACGGATCGTTGGGTTGTGGTTGAGATTCAAAATATAGGGCAGGAGCGAGTCCGGACAACGAAATACTTTGACCAAGAGTTTTCCCTCAGAAGCTCAACTACGGAGCAGAGCAACTACTTTCCAACGACCAGGCCTTGGTATGTTGCTGCCAATGTTCTGTCGGTCGAAAAAACTCAGCCATATCTTTTTCAGCATTTACAAATTACCGGACAAACTTATTCTTTAGCGTTTGAGTCGAAAATCGAATCTGAAATTCAACATGTGATTGGTATTGATATTGTGCTGTCTTCTTTGGCTAACAAATTATCAGGTACGGCGCTTGGATTAGCAGAAGATAGTAAGGTTGAGTCTTTCTTATATTCGAAATCGGGTAACATTATTGCGTCTAACCTCAAGGTTAATAATCAGGAATCGGAGTTTGATGTATCAAAACTGATGCTATCATCTGAGCAAAAAGCCTTGGTTAATGATACTCCTCCGCTTTTAGTGTCTAATCAAAATGATTGGGGGCCGATGGACTTTTCAGTGGCGGGAAGACCAGACGGCTATGCGATAGACCTTCTCAAAATGATTGGTGGTATGACTGGGATCAGGTTTGAATTTGTGAATGGTTTTTCTTGGGGAGAGCTTGTTAATAAGTTTCAAGAAGGAACTATAGATGGGCTGCAATCGGTGCAAAATTATAAAAATAATGGCATAACCGGCCTCTACACCACTCCAATCTATGATTTACCGTTTGCTATCGTGACCAGAGAAGACGCGAAGATTATTACTAATTATGCCGAGCTTGAGGATAAAAAAGTGGCCATTTTATCTGGGTGGTCAATTATTCCTAAGCTAAGGGAAGGCTTTCCGAATATTGATTTAGTTGAGTTTGAAAACCTAGAGTCCGCACTTGATTCAATTGAAAGCGGAGAGAACTTTGCATTCTTAGACGCTGAACCCGTACTCTCGTTTGCATTAGATAGGTTTTTCCAACCAGGCCTTGTTGTAAATGGGGCTCTAGAAGATCTAAAACAGAACTACTCAAATCAATTCCATTTGGTGTTGCAGAGCAAGCATAAGCAATTGCTTCCAATTATTGACAAAGCTATCGGCAGGTTAAGTGATGAACAACTTGATACCTTAGCGAAAAAGTGGCTCCATGATACCGGCTTTAATACGAATACGACGGTTCCTTATATTGAACTTTATGATTTGACTAAGGAAGCAACGGTTGAAGGCAGTATGGTAAGGGTAGAGTTGAATGGCGAGATCAAGCATCTCTATTTAAAGAAAATAGACACGGGCGAACACTACTCTGAATATTTTGCGGTATTGATTCCCGAATCTGAAATCTTCAGTACAGTCAATAAACGTCTAGCAACCTCTGTTGGTGTAACGGTGTTACTGATGAGTTTGACGTTGCCTATTGCTTGGACTTTTGGTGCGCCGATAGTGCATCCAATTCGCCAATTAGAGGAAGAGACTCATAAGGTTAAGCTGCGTGATTATGACAACGTGACAATTCTTGATACTCGAATCAAAGAAGTGTGGGAATTATCTGTTGCCGTAAAAGATATGGCTATGGAGATTAAACGACATGAACAGATGCAAGAGGCGTTTGTTGAGTCGTTTATCAAGCTCATCGCTCAAGCGATCGATGATAAGTCCGCTTATACGGCAGGGCATTGTAATCGTGTACCAGAACTCGGCTTGATGTTGGCTGACGCGGCTGAACAATCACAATCTGAGCACTTCAAAGACTTTGAGTTTAAAAATGATGACGAACGCCGTGAGTTTAGAATTGCGGCTTGGCTTCATGATTGTGGCAAGATCACGACACCGGAACACATCGTCGATAAAGGTACGAAGCTAGAAGCGAACTACAACCGAATCCACGAGGTGAGAACTCGTTTTGAAGTACTTTGGCGTGATGCGGAAATCACTGCTTTGAGAAAACAACTTGAAGGTACTCTATCAACGCAACTGATAGCCGATGAGCTTGCGGCAACGAAACAGCAGCTACAAGATGACTTTGCCTTTATCGCGATATCAAACGTTGGTGGTGAGTTCATGAGTGACGACAAAGTTGCTCGCATTCGTTCGATAGCTGAGACGACTTGGATGCGTAACTTTGATGATCAACTTGGTCTATCACCGATAGAAGCCTTGAATCGAGAATCGAGTTCAAGTTTGCCAGCGACAGAGCTGCTGTTAAGTGATAAGCCTGAACATATAGTGAAAAGAGATAGGCCGTTAGAGTTTGACCCGAAACATCAAATCAAAATGGATGTGCCGGAGCATCTATACAACTTAGGCGAAGTCTACAATCTGAGCATTGCACGTGGTACGTTAACTGCTGAAGACCGATTCAAGATAAATGAGCATATGCTTGGCACGATTAAGATGCTTGAGAATCTGCCATTCCCGAAAGAGCTAAGCCGTGTTCCTCGCTATGCTTCGACGCACCACGAAACACTCAAAGGCACGGGATATCCAAGGAAGTTGACTGGCGACGATCTTTCAATTCCAGAACGTATTCTGGTGATCTCCGATATTTTTGAGGCATTAACCGCTGCGGATAGGCCGTATAAGAAAGCGAAGCCAATCAGTGTTGCTGTCGACATCATGTACAAAATGGCGTTGGACGAGCATCTCGATATCGAACTGTTTAGATTGTTCTTAACCAGCGGTACTCACCTGCGTTATGCAGAAGAGTATCTCAAACCGGAACAAATTGATTTCGTTGATATCAACAAATACCTAGAAGTTACTCGTCAGATAGCTTGATTAAAGGTTGGCTTGTTAGAACGGGTTCGATGAATGAAAGGCGCACATGAGTGCGCCTTTTTTATATCTGTTTATCGGTGAGCTGGTGGATAGATACGAAGGGGGCTGCTTTTGACAAGTTTCGGCTATAAGTTGTCGACATATCGATTTCAAATGATTTTAGGGTAGATAGGGGGTTAGTGACTCTTACTCTGATTAAATCGATAAATAACAGATGGTTGAGTTGTTTGTAGTGTCCTTTTGGATTAGTTTTAATCGTCTATGAAAAATACTACCTTAGTCTAAATTGTCGACAATTGGCTTGATTGTCGACAATTCAATCGTGTATTTTATGTTCATGTTATGAAATTGTTGACAGTTAGGGTCGGCAATCAGAAGTGAGCAGCGTGAATATGAATACTGCGATAAAAGATCTCACCTTAAGTGCAAACACGAAAACACGTGTGAGCAACAAAGAAAACACCAAGTCGGAAAATCTGACAGAGTATCTCGTTGAGGCGATTGTTAACGGTGAATTAGCACCGGGCAGTAAGATCTCGGAGCCTGAACTGGCTAAACGCTTTGAGGTAAGCCGAGGCCCATTACGTGAAGCGATAATGCGTGTTGAAGGGCTTGGCTTGATTGAACGCATTCCTCATGTAGGGGCTCGAGTTATTACTTTTTCGGCAGACAAACTACTCGAGTTGTACGCGGTACGAGAGGCATTGGAAGGCATGGCGGCTCGCTTAGCAGCAAGACATATCACACAAGAAGAGCTTGTCGGGCTTGAAGGATTATTGTCGACACACTCAAAATACATCGATGAAGTCGAAGGTTCTTCTTACTTTCATCAACATGGGGATTTCGATTTCCATTACCGCATTATTAAAGCGAGTCGTAACAGCAAACTCATTTCGCTGCTGTGTGATGAGCTTTATCACCTATTACGCATGTACCGCTATCAATCGCCTAGGGCTCAGTCTCGGCCCAAAGAGGCGCTCGATGAACACAAATACATCCTACAAGCGATTCGCAACCGTGATGAAGAGCTAGCAGAAATGCTAATGCGAAGACACATCTCGGGAAGCCGATTACTTATAGAGCAACAAATTCAATCCAAAGATCTTGATTAATTGGCGACTGGTATTTGCTAGCGGTTCTTCGCTGGCGAGAGCTAAACATCAGTAGTCATAAAGATTAGAAATTAACAATTAACAGGGAGCGTCATTATGAAGTTATCAGCAGGAGCTAAGTTCCGACAAGCTGTGCAAGACAACGACCCATTGCAGATCGTCGGTACGGTGAATCCGTATTGCGCGATGATGGCAAAGAACTTAGGGCATCAGGCGATCTATTTGTCGGGTGGAGGTATCGCCAATGCGTCTTATGGTTTGCCTGATTTAGGTATTACGACATTGAACGATGTGTTGGTGGATGTTGAACGTATTACCAACGCGTGTGATCTGCCATTGCTGGTGGATATCGATACGGGATTTGGTGGCGCATTCAATATTGCACGTACCATTCGCGCTATGGAGAAGGCAGGCGCAGCTGCAATTCATATGGAAGATCAAGTGGCCCAGAAACGCTGTGGTCATCGACCAAATAAAGCGATTGTGAGCCAGCAAGAGATGGTCGATAGAGTCAAAGCGGCAACCGATGCTAGAACCGATGAGAGCTTTGTGATTATGGCGCGTACGGATGCATTGGCGGTTGAAGGTATTGATAGTGCGATTGAACGAGCGATTGCGTGTGTTGAAGCGGGCGCTGACATGATTTTCCCTGAGGCGATGAATCAGCTAGACCAATACGTGAAGTTCTCGGCGGCGTTGAAATTAGCAACGGGTAAGCACGTGCCTATTCTTGCGAACATCACTGAGTTTGGCCAAACGCCACTCTACAACTGTAATGAGTTGGCCCAATCAAGTGTCGACATGGTGCTTTATCCATTGAGTGCGTTCCGTGCGATGAACAAAGCGGCGGAGAATGTTTACAAGCACTTGTTAGTTGAAGGCAATCAAGAAGCTCTGTTGGATTCAATGCAAACCCGTAAAGAGCTTTACGAACACCTGAATTACCACGACTACGAAAACAAGCTTGATCAGTTGTTTTCAAGTGAAGGGTAAACCAGTTTCAATTAATCAAAAATCAACTTAATCCAATAACGTGAAATGGTTAGTCGCCATATCCAGTACCGATCATAAAGATCATCGGACATATAAACAGGCAGCACCAAAGAGTGCAGGCGGCTAACACAGAAAAGGAGTTCACCATGTCTGTATCTTTGAGTGATAAAGCAGCTGTCGAAAAGGCTTCAACAGAAAACCAACAACAAAGCGAAAAACCCGAAATCAAACCAGCCAGCGCACCTGCAATCGGTGGTGCTGGTCTACGTGGCCAAAGTGCGGGAACCACCGCGCTATGTACCGTAGGCCAGTCAGGAACGGGTTTAACTTATCGTGGTTACGATATTACCGACCTTGCTAATCATGCTCAGTTCGAAGAAGTGGCGCATCTGCTACTAAGGGGTCACTTACCCAGTGAAAAAGAGTTAGACAATTACAAAACGTTGTTGATTGGTTTACGTGGCTTGCCTCAACCTTTGAAAGCAGCACTAGAGCTTATCCCTGCAGACGCTCATCCAATGGATGTGATGAGAACGGGTTGTTCAATGCTAGGTAATCTAGAGCAAGAGTCTGATTTTTCTGAGCAACTCCCCGCGACCGAACGAATGCTTGCGCTTTTCCCTGCGATTATTTGTTATTGGTACCGCTTTAGCCATGATGGCGTGCGCATTGACACTGAAGATCAAAGCGAAGCATGTCTGGGTGGTTACTTCTTGAAGATGCTAACGGACAAAGCACCGAGTGAACTGCATAAGAAGGTAATGCACTGTTCGCTAACGCTTTATGCCGAGCATGAATTTAATGCCTCTACTTTTGCGGCTCGGGTTTGTGCATCAACCCTGTCTGATATTCATTCGTGCGTTACAGCAGCAATTGGCACACTAAGAGGCCCGCTGCATGGTGGTGCGAATGAAGCGGCAATGGAAATGATCCAAGATTGGAAAACCGCTGATGAAGCAGAAACTAACATCATGCAGATGCTTGCTAACAAAGACAAAATCATGGGCTTCGGTCATGCGATTTATCGCGAAAGCGACCCACGAAATGCTCTAATCAAGCGCTGGTCAAAAGAGCTAGCTCAAGAGGTGGGAGATGAACAGCTTTACGCCGTTTCTGAGCGTGTTGAAGCGGTAATGAAGCGCGAGAAAGGACTGTTCTGTAATGCGGACTTTTTCCACGCCTCCGCTTACCACTTCATGGACATCCCAACCAAATTGTTTACTCCTATCTTCGTGATGAGCCGCCTTACGGGTTGGACGGCGCACGTGTTCGAACAGAGAGAAAATAATCGCATCATTCGTCCAAGTGCAGACTACACCGGCCCAGAGCATCAAGACTGGCTACCAATCTACTTACGTTAGTTCTCTATATCGAGCCGACTTATGTCTTGAGGTGACTTCCGTCTTCATATGACAAGGCCTCAAGAACCAACGAATAGAATTTAACAGATAATGGTGGATGTATGTCTGATGTGAAAGTTGAGAAAAACCAGAGCCTTGATGAAAATGCAAGCCTTGAAAATAGAAAGTACAGAAAGGTTCTACCGGGAACGGGCTTAGAATATTTCGACGCTTGCGAAGCGGTAGAAGCAATATCCCCGGGCGCTTATAAAACCTTGCCTTATACGTCGCGAGTGTTGGCAGAGCAATTAGTAAGACGCTGTGATCCTGAAACCCTTGAAGACAGCTTAAAACAGATCATTGAACGCAAGAGCGACTTAGATTTTCCTTGGTATCCTGCGCGAGTGGTGTGTCATGACATTCTAGGTCAGACCGCTTTAGTTGATTTAGCTGGCTTACGCGATGCGATTGCCGACCAAGGCGGAGACCCTGCCAAGGTGAACCCCGTTGTCGAAACTCAACTGATTGTTGATCACTCTTTGGCAGTGGAACATGCCGGGTTTGATAACGAAGCATTTGATAAAAACCGCGCGATTGAAGAGCGCAGAAACGAAGACCGTTTTCATTTTATTGAATGGTGTAAAACCGCGTTTAAAAACGTGAGTGTGATCCCAGCGGGTAACGGGATCATGCACCAGATTAACTTGGAGAAAATGTCTCCAGTTATTCAATCTAAAGAAGGCATCACGTTTCCTGATACTTGTGTTGGTACCGATAGCCATACACCGCACGTTGATGCTCTGGGCGTTATTGCGATTGGTGTGGGCGGCTTGGAAGCTGAGACAGTGATGCTCGGTCGTCCGTCGATGATGCGATTGCCTGATATTGTAGGCGTTAAACTGACGGGTCAACGACAAGAAGGGATAACTGCAACGGATATTGTGCTTGCGATTACTGAGTTCCTTCGCAATGAGAGAGTGGTCTCAAGCTATTTGGAATTCTTCGGTGAAGGGGCTCGTGCACTGACCATTGGTGACCGCGCAACCATCTCCAACATGACGCCAGAGTATGGTGCAACAGCCGGTATGTTTTACATCGATGAGCAGACCATACAATACCTAAAGCTGACAGGACGCGAGCCTGAACACGTTGAGTTAGTTGAGCTATACGCTAAGCAAACTGGCTTATGGGCCGATGATTTAGATTCCGCTCAATACGAACGTGTGCTTGAGTTTGATTTGTCTAAAGTTGAGCGCAACCTTGCAGGGCCATCCAATCCACATCGTCGTTTACCAACCAGTGAACTTGCCAAACAAGGCATCAGCCAAGCTTCTTGGAAAGAGCAACACGCTGAACAATATTCTGATGAACAAATGCCAGATGGTGCCGTGATCATTGCGGCGATTACTTCTTGTACCAATACCAGTAACCCAAGAAATGTCGTCGCCGCAGCATTGGTTGCGAAGAAGGCCAATCAGCTTGGATTAGTTCGTAAGCCATGGGTAAAAACGTCATTCGCGCCAGGCTCAAAAGTTGCCAAGCTTTATCTTGAGTCCGCCGGTTTGTTGCCTGAACTGGAAAAACTAGGCTTCGGTATCGTCGGTTATGCGTGCACAACCTGTAATGGAATGAGTGGTGCGTTGGATCCTAAAATTCAACAAGAGATCATCGACCGTGACCTATATTCAACCGCTGTGCTATCGGGGAATCGAAACTTCGATGGTCGAATTCACCCTTATGCCAAACAAGCGTTTTTAGCATCACCGCCATTGGTCGTCGCTTATGCCTTAGCTGGTACGATTCGCTTTGATATCGAAAAAGACAGCTTAGGTACAGACAGCAACGGAAAATCGATCTATTTAAGTGACTTGTGGCCGAGTGATGCAGAGATCGATGCAGTGGTCGGTGAACATGTTAAGCCTCAGCAATTCCAACAAATCTACGTGAAAATGTTCCAGCCAGACGAGGAACAGGTGACTACTGAACCGCTTTATGACTGGCGACCTCAAAGTACCTATATTCGCAGACCACCTTATTGGGAAGGAGCTCTGGCGGGAGAGCGAAGCCTATCTGGTATGAGACCTTTAGCGATTTTGGGTGACAACATCACCACAGATCACTTATCCCCTTCAAATGCGATTCTCGCTTCGAGCGCTGCGGGGGAATACCTCACCAAAATGGAAGTGCCGGAAGAGGACTTTAACTCTTACGCGACCCATCGAGGCGATCACTTAACCGCGCAACGAGCAACATTCGCCAACCCTAAGCTGTTTAACGAAATGGTGAAGGACGCTGGAGAAGTCGTGCAAGGTTCATTAGCAAGAGTTGAACCTGAAGGTCAAGTTACGCGAATGTGGGAAGCGATAGAAACCTACATGAATCGCAAGCAACCTTTGATTGTCGTTGCTGGCGCAGACTATGGGCAAGGCTCTTCACGGGACTGGGCAGCCAAAGGTGTGCGTTTAGCGGGTGTTGAAGTGATTGTTGCTGAAGGGTTTGAACGAATTCACAGAACCAACTTGGTTGGCATGGGCGTGTTGCCTCTGCAATTCAAAGCGGGGACCAATCGCAATACCTTAGAATTGGACGGTACCGAGCTTTACGACGTGTACGGCGACATTGAAGCAGGTTCAGACTTGGCTTTAGTGATCACTCGTAAAAGCGGTGAAAAGCTTGATGTGCCAGTAACCTGTCGATTAGATACCGCAGATGAAGTGAATGTGTATAGCGCTGGTGGTGTGTTGCAGCGTTTTGCCAAAGACTTTCTTTCACAGTAGGAGCTAGTTATGAACATCAAACAGATAAAAGTACCTGCTACCTACATGCGGGGCGGAACAAGCAAAGGCGTTTTTTTCAACTTAAGTGACTTACCTGAAGCTGCGCAAGTTGCCGGAGAAGCTCGAGACGCATTACTTCTGCGCGTGATTGGTAGTCCAGATCCTTATGGCAAACAAACCGATGGTATGGGTGGTGCAACATCCAGTACCAGTAAAACCGTGATTGTTTCGAAAAGTAGTAAAGCCGATCACGATGTTGACTACCTATTCGGCCAAGTTGCCATTGATAAGCCGTTTGTGGACTGGAGTGGTAACTGCGGCAATCTGTCTGCTGCAGTGGGCCCATTTGCTATTCATAGTGGCCTAGTCGACTCGAATCGTATTCCAGAAAACGGTGTGGTCGAGGTGCGAGTATGGCAAGTGAACATAGAGAAAACCATTATTGTTCATGTACCTATCGCTGGTGGCGAAGTTCAAGAGTTAGGTGATTTTGAACTCGACGGTGTGACTTTCCCCGCCGCTGAGATCCAAGTTGATTTCCTAGACCCCGCCGATGCGAGTGGCTCTATGTTCCCAACAGGGAATGTTGTCGATTTTTTAGATGTTCCCGATCTGGGTTGCATCAAAGCGACATACATTAATGCTGGGATACCCACCATTTTTGTTGATGCTGAATCGGTTGGTTACCAAGGCACTGAACTTCAATCAGATATCAATAGTGATACCAAAGCCTTGGCTCTGTTTGAATCCATACGAGCACATGGTGCAGTAGCGATGGGTCTTATTGATTCTTTAGAACAAGCAGAATCACGCCAACATACACCTAAAGTTGCGTTTGTTGCTAAGCCTCAAGCGTACCAAGCTTCCAGTGGAAAATCGGTTGCTGTCGAAGATACAGACCTTCTGGTGCGTGCTTTGTCTATGGGGCAACTGCATCATGCCATGATGGGTACGGCTGCGGTTGCTATTGCTTCAGCGGCAAGTGTTCCTGGCACCTTAGTGAACTTGGCAGCCGGTGAGGGAAGTCGTGATTTCGTGACCTTTGGACACCCGTCAGGAACCTTAAAGGTAGGTGCGAAAGCGCTGCAGGCCGAAAGTGGGTGGAAAATAGAGAGGGTGATTATGAGTCGTAGTGCCCGAGTGATCATGGAAGGTGCCATTCGTGTGCCTTTTCCCAAGTAAAGCGATTGTCGTGAACGGTTAAATGTTCACGAATACAACGCTGAGAAAAGAGTGCACCCAAGTGAAACTGTTAAAAGCTAGTCGCTTGGACTAATGGATAAATCATGGAGGAGGCACTATGTCTGCTACGAATCGAATGACTAGAAAAACAGATTACATCACCGAGTATCAATGGGCGAGGGAAGACCCAAATTCGTTTTGGGAAACACAATCACAAGCAATTGATTGGTTTGAGTCACCTAAAACGATATTACAAACTGACGATAACGGAATTGAGCGTTGGTTTCCTGATGGGGTGATGAACACCTGCTGGCTCGCGCTTGATTACCATTGTGAAAATGGGCGAGGTGACAATACCGCACTGATTTACGACTCTCCAGTTACAGGAACTCAATCCTCGTACACTTACAATCAATTGCGTAACCAAGTGGCTAAAGTCGCTGGTATGTTAGCCACGCAAGGCGTGACCAAAGGTGATCGTGTGGTGATCTACATGCCGATGATTCCTGAAGCGGCGATGGCAATGCTGGCTTGTGCTCGACTAGGCGCGGTGCATTCGGTGGTGTTTGGTGGGTTTGCTCCTCATGAGCTTGCCGTTCGTATCGAAGATGCTGAACCGAAGGTCTTGATTACTGCCTCCTGCGGTGTCGAGATAAATAAAGTCCTGCCATATAAGCCGATGGTTGATCGAGCGATCATGGACAGTCGTTGGAAGCCTGCGAAAGTGGTGGTATTCCAAAGAGAGCAGTCTCTAGCCGAATTGAACAATGAACGCGATGTACTTTGGCAGCAAGCTGTTGAGGATGCTTTGCCTCACGTATGTGTGCCTGTTCTAGCGACTGACCCACTATATATCTTGTATACATCAGGGACGACGGGTAAGCCAAAAGGCGTGGTGCGCGATAATGGTGGTCATGCGGTCGCGATGAAATACTCGATGAGCACTATCTACGATATGCCGCAAGATGGTGTGTTTTGGGCGGCTTCTGATGTCGGCTGGGTAGTGGGGCATTCCTATATTGTGTATGCGCCATTGATTCATGGTTGCACAACCATCTTGTTTGAAGGAAAGCCAGTTAGAACGCCAGATCCGGGGGCATTCTGGCGTGTGTGTGAAGAGTACAACGTCGATGTGTTATTTTCTGCGCCAACGGCATTTAGAGCTATCAAGAAAGAAGATCCTGAAGGCGAGTTACTCACCAAGTATGACTTATCATCGCTCAAGTCGATTTTCATGGCAGGAGAGCGTTTAGACCCACCAACGTTGGACTGGGTTGAATCTCAGACGAATAAACCAGTTATCGACCATTGGTGGCAAACTGAGACTGGTTGGGCTATCTCAGCTAATCCTACAGGACTTGAGTCTTTACCTGTGAAAGCGGGTTCTTCAACTAAACCTGTGCCGGGTTATCAAGTGGAGATCCTCAATGAGTTAGGCGAGCCTGCACAAGCTAACCAACAAGGTTTCGTGGCACTAAAACGACCACTTCCACCTGGTTGCTTACCGACGGTATGGCGTAACCACGATAGGTTTGAATCGGGTTATTTAAGCCAATTCCCAGGGTATTACGTCTCGGGGGATGGCGGTTACCTTGATGAAGACGGCTATCTATTTATCATGGGCCGTATCGACGATGTGATAAATGTGGCGGGGCACCGTCTGTCGACGGGAGAAATGGAAGAGATCGTGGGTGGTCACCCAGCCATTGCAGAATGCGCGGTAGTCGGTATTCACGATGACTTAAAAGGACAACTTCCTTTAGGTCTAGTTGTGTTAAAAGATGGCGTAAAAGTCGATGGCATTGAGTTGCAAAGGGAATTGGTTGGCAAGGTTCGTAATGAGATCGGCGCGGTAGCTTGTTTTAAGCAAGCCTTGGTTGTTGAGAGGTTACCTAAGACACGCTCAGGTAAGATCTTACGTAGAACGATCCGGCAGATCGCAGAAGGTGAACAATATGTGGTGCCTTCAACTATTGACGACCCTACCAGCTTAACTGAAATTGCTGAAAAGCTCGGCAAATAGACGTCGCAGTTTAGGTAATCTCACCTTCGGCTTGTTGATTTATACATAATCCGGCGTGATGGTTTACCTAAACTCTACTTTATTCATCCGCTTATCCATTGCGTTTACTATGACTTCATTATGAATCCCACATATTGAGGTCTTTTTATGCGAGCTTACTTTTTGTTGATTGCTTTATTGGTCAGTGGTGCTGCTAGTGCCAGTATTTCAAAGGATGAAGCGAGTAGAGCGTTGTTAGAACCTTTGAGTCATCCCAAGGTATTTAAATGTGTATCAAAGACTGGCGTCGATCTCTATCAAGCGGTTTTTGATATTGGTGTGGGATATGAAGCCGACCCTATTAACTCGAAGATGATCGTTAATTCAAGGAAAGGCCGCTACGAATATCAAATCTTAGGCGCAGTAAGGTCTGAAAGAGCTGGTGAAATTGTTGTGTTGACTCGCCATGTGGGAGACGGTGTTAAAGTTGCGGCTATGATTGATGACGAAAATGGCAAGATACTGGGGATCGGCGATAAAAATCATTATCGAGATTGTGGTGTTAGGCCTCCACCTAGCGTAGCAAACATGCAAAACTTTTGGTCTAAAGGCTAAGAGATATGTGAAAGGCAAGAATTATAGAGAAAGCGCGATTGAGGCGACCTTATTGGTCGCCTTTTTTGTTTGTCAGGCTAAGGCGAGCTCAAAGATATATATCAATAAGCACTTATGCGATGGTTGAATGATACATAACTGAACATGATGTATCGTCTAAACGTGGCTTTATTTATTTCATTAACGGCTGTGCTTAAGATGGCTCTACTCCAAACGAAGAACTAAGCGAGACTCCTATGAAATTCACTAAACCTTTTCTTTTAGCGACACTGATTGTGACTCTTTCTGGTTGCGCATCACCAGCAATGGATAACGAAAATGAGAATGCCGCACGTAATCGTGGTGCGGTAGGTGGTGCTTTATTAGGAGCAACAGCCGGCGCTCTAACTGGAGATGCGAGTTTAGCCGTTAAGGGCGCTGCATTAGGTGGTGTGACCGGTGGTGTTGCGGGTTCAATGAAAGATACGGACGATGCAAGAAACGCACAACGAACCCAAGTTACTGCTGATGGTCTAGCGCAAGACAATCGCACTGATGCAGAAAAGCGAGTTGCGGAAGTAGAGGCGGAAATTAAGCTTATTGAACTGGAACAACAGCTTGCTGATCTCAAAGAAGAGAAAGAAGATAACGGTGCATAAAGCTATAGCTACTGTAAAAACCACAGCTACAACAAAAGCCATAGCTTCGATATTCGTTTAATTCAAAATCATTCAAACAGAATGGCCACGTAATGTGGCCGTTTTTGTATCTAAAATACACACTTCAAACAATGAATTAATTCAATAACTTGTATAGATACTCACGCCAAGTAAACTAGACTCAGTTTAGATATTAATTTGGTTTGAGAAGCGCAATAGTCATGAATGTCACCTTAAGGGCCGCAAAGCACGCGGATTTAGAACAACTTAACGAGTTAATGTTCGATCTCCACCATCACCACCACCTTGCTAGCCCAGAGCACTTTAAAACGGCAGAAGAGATTGAGCAGGAAAAAAGCATTGCACGATACTTGGATGACCCTGAATGTTTGGTTTATGTGGCATTAAAAGGAGAGCTCATTGTTGGCTTTATCTCTGGGCATTTTTGTGAGCTTATCTCAACGGTCAGCAAACCAGTGCCGATGGGAAGTGTCGATGAACTGTTTGTCTTGCCTGATTATCGAAAAGAATCGATTGCTGAAAAGTTGTTTAACAAAGTTGAAAGTACTTTTGATGATTATGGGGTTGAACAAGTCTTTGTAGAAGTTTGGGACTTTAACTCGCCTGCCAAGGACTTCTATCAAAAAATGGGGTTCACACCTCACATTCAATGGATGAGGAAGGCTTTGCACAAAACGTAGACAGCGATTTTGTGTGGCTTTGATTACAATAGTTCAACTGCAACAGCAGTCTTCAATATTCTTCTATTATTTTTTAGGTAAACTCGTTGGTTATTCGATATTTATTAGTTTTCATACTGTCTCTTTTGAGTACTACTTCCGCTTGGGCAAACGACACTTTGCCCGATCATATCGCGGGCGCCTTGTGTGTAGTACGTGCTGATAACCAAATCGTGTTGGTTGATGAGTTGATCACCGGTCAATTGTCTCTACCGGGAGGCACTGTTGTTTCAGGTGAGCCGCCAGCCGTCGCGGCGCAACGTGAAACGTGGGAAGAGGCTGGTTTGTCGGTAACGGTCGGTGATGTGCTAGGTTATACCGACAGTGCCGTCGTGTTTGATTGTATTTCTGACTCTGAAGTGATCAGTTACAAGGCTCGAAATGAGTTAGGTGGCTTTGAGCTGCCGATTTGGTTTGCTCCTCATTATGGCGTGGAAGTCAGCCGAGCGATGTTACTTCCTCCTACTGAATTGCAAGATCACCAATACCGCTACCCAGAACAGTGGTCTGAGATTAACGAGCTGTTTTTATCTGCGACAGATCAACCGGTGACGTATGTGACTGAGCTGGTGGGCGCGGCACCCAAAGTCCATCAAGTTGAATTAAATTGGATTGTGTCACTTCAAAACACGTTCGATAAGATGCCAAGCGTATTTGCGAATACTGTGCTTTTGACTGACTTGTTGGCCAAGCCATGGATTTTCATTGTGATATTGCCGTTAATTGCTTGGTACTTTGGCCGTAACTTCGCGTTGAAGTTTGGCTTCACTTTGATCTCGGTGACACTACTTACTTTAATCGCGCACCAAGGTTTTGGTTTTCCACGTCCACACGCTTACTTGCCAACATTGAAACTGGTGATGAGCAGTGGGTATAGTTTTCCAAGTCTGTTGGCTGCCTTGTGGGTCAGTTTAACCTTGTTAGTCTTTTGGAAACTAAAGCGCCTCTTGGAGCAAAAAGCCATTCTGGTAGTGCTCGCTGGCCTGCTGTGGATCATGCTATTTAAGTCTTATTCAGGTAGTGCGTTTTTTAGTGATGTATTAATGGGTGGCGTATTAGGCGCTTTAACGACGTGGCATATCGTGAGATTAGACGCGAAACCGGATGTTGATATTAGCGCCTTATTGAGTTCTAAAGGTGTTTGGTGGGCATTGTGCTTACTGTCGATTGTTCTGACGGTGATATGGCCACTGCCAACATTCTCATACTGGGTGGCGATTTTGATGACGATTGCATGCCTAGTGACGTTAACAGACTCGAAACCTTTGGTTGGTCAGTTCTCATTCAAGATCGTTCTTGGAGTGATGGCGATGTTGTTAGCGGGAAATCTGCTGATTAGCTGGGCTGGAAGCTTTGTCTCTTTCAGCGGTATTGCTTCATTTATTGTTGAAACGTTACGTTTCCCAATCTTGATTCTGTTTGGTGTGGTGGCATTTCGTCTGCCATGGAAAAGAGAGTAAGCGACTCGACTAACACAAAATCAAAAAGGCTGTGCAGTGCACAGCCTTTGTCATTGTGCGCCGAGCATGG
>NZ_JBFRPK010000052.1:0-67900 GCF_041471965.1 Vibrio sp. 10N.261.51.A3 | reverse complement strand
TCTTAAGTGAACGGCATTAGAGCCTAGCTCGGTCTTTTTTTACGTGTTTTAGATAACAACACAGTGCATTAACACGGAAACGTCAAACCGACTGAGCCTTAACTTAGCAAACGACAAACAAGCGCACCCGGCTCCCTTAACGCATCCACGTTATAGCTAAGGACACGTCCGGCAGACGGCGCGTGATAACGGCGACACTCATTACCAAAAGCGTCATATTGAATAGCCAACAGATCATCTTGTTCTACGCTCTGCAGAAGCTCAACCTGCGGCAATACGAAACCACCAATATCAGCGCGGATAGAAACCACATCATTACCCTCTATCCAATCCATACTCGGCAGCTGCATTTTCTCGGGATGATTTATTTCAACCTCGAACATTTCATAATAAGACAGCATGTTAAAAACACCGTCTACCGCTCGTTGAATCATGTCAGGCTGAGTAAATTTCCCCATCCCAACTTCCACCGTGATGCTCGGAATTCCACTTCGATTCCAAACCGTTTCCAAAATACCTGGGTCACCAGGGTCATTCAGAACACAATCGGGCTGCATCAGCCTCGCCATCTCCAAACATTGTTCTATGCGGTAATCAGCAAACACATAAAGTGGATAAACTGCGCCACGAGTTTGAGTGTGGAGGTCAACGGCGAAGGTGGCATTATGCTTAAGCAAACGCTCCCACAAAGACGCAACAAAGCGCTCCGCAGCCAAGCCATTCACGTCACCCGGAAAGAGTCGATTAAGATTAGCAGGGCAAGAACCCGGATCCGAAGAGATGAAATCACGGCTATGGTTCAGCAAGCCAGACAGATTCACAGTAGGTACAATCGTTACCGTGCCTTTGAGCGTTTTACCGACTAAGTCCCTGATAATTTGCTGTGCAGCCAACACTCCGTTTAGCTCATCACCGTGAATACCGGCGGTGATCATCAAACTAGGACCTTCTTGACTGCCTTTGAAAACAGAAACCGGCATGTTCTTAGGTTGCCCTAGCCCATCACTGGTGACTTGAAACCAAAACTGGTGCTCTCCAACGGGTAGGTCTTCAACATTCAAGGAGCCAATAACCTGCCTACCTTGTAAAACATCGCCTAAGTACTCTGTTTTCATCCAACGTCTCCATATTGTTGAGCAGAATCTATTCTCTTCTAAGTTTTTGCATCATAGAGGATATCCTTACCAGTACAAGCAGTTAATCAGATTAACAAGCTCTCAGCGCAGCCAAAATTCACCACCATCGACATACGTGATTGCAAGGTAAAACTTGCCAATGTGACCTTTGAAATACACGCAACTTGTATAACTATTCATAGAACACTCAGTCGCATGAAATAAAAATGCAATAAAATCAACACTTAAAAAAGTTCCCCATTCACGAAAATGTAATTTTATGGAAATGAAAGCTTAATTTATCTGCTCTAAATTAGCTTCATATCGAAACGGAGAGCACATTGCTCACGGATTTTAAAATACAAGGTAAGTGATTATGAAAAAGGCAGTTCTAGCTTCTGCAGTGGTAGCGGCACTAGTTTCAGGTTCATCTCTAGCAGCAACAGTTTACAGCTCTGACGGTACAGAACTTAAAATTGGCGGTCGTGCGGAATTCCGTGGTGATTTCATTGGTTCAGGCGGTAAAGAAATCGACGGAACAATGAAAAATAAAAGCCGTGTTCGTTTAAATGTTGGCGGTACTACAGAAATCACTAGCGACCTATCTGGTTTTGGTTTCTACGAAGCAGAACAAAGCGTGAAATCTTCTGCTGATAACAGTAAGACTGAAAACTTTAAGCAACGTTACATGTATGCAGGTTTTGAAGGTAACTTCGGCGCAGTATCAGTAGGTCGTCAAGATACAGCTGCAGCTCAAATCTCAGAAATGTCGGATGTTACTATCTACTCTGGTGACCAAAAAGCATTCATCAATGCAGGTGACGAGCAAATCAATAACACGTTTGTATACGCTTACGATGCAGACGCACTTTCTCTTAAAGCAAGTTTGATTGCTGGTGAAGACAAAGATACTGACGGTTACGGCATCTCTGGTATTTACACACTACCAATGGGCTTAGGTTTTGGTCTTGGTTACTCAGGTAACGACAACGGTACTGGTAATGGTTCAGCAACGGCTGTAATCGCTGGTATTAATTACAAAATGGATGCTCTATATCTAGGTGCAACCTACACAATGGGTGACCTAGACGACAAAGCAAAAACTGAGTTCTCTGGTGTAGAAGTTGCGGCTAAGTACAAACTAACAGATCAGTTTGAATTGGCTGCTTTGTACCAAAAACAAGAAAAAGACGCGACACAGAACTTAACTGTAGACACAGCTGACTTCTTTGAGCTGACTGGTACTTACAAGTTCAACAAATCTATCCGTACATACGTTGCTTACCAATTAAACAATCTAGACGACGTAAAAGTTGCAGGTTTAGAAACACAAAGTGAAGACTCTCTTCGCCTAGGTGTACGCTACGACTTCTAATCTAAATCGACTTTAGATACAGACTAAAAAGGTTGGGCAATGGCTCAACCTTTTTTCATATTCAAATATTCTGACTGACTTCATCAATGCTTTTTCTGGTTAAGTGGTGCTAAATCCGTATCATAGGTGAACCACATCAAATAATTAGAAGCATCATGTCACAACACCATCCGATCCAAGGCGCTAGCTGGATGCTAACCGCAGGCCTAGCCTTTGCCGTTATTAACAGCCTAACTCAAATTGCTAGCATTCATTTCGGACTTACTTCTACCACCGTCGCCGTCATTCAATACGCTATCGCGTTGTTCGCTATTCTTCCTTATCTGAAAACGCTGGGCATTCGTCGCGCGCTAAAAACCGACAACCTCAAATTGCACGTATTTCGTGTCTTCTTGTCTGTTATTGGTATTCAACTTTGGATATGGGCACTGGCTTACCCAGTACCAATTTGGCAAGGCATTGCCCTTCTCATGACATCGCCATTGTTTGCAACCATTGGTTCAGGGCTTTTCTTAAAAGAGAAAGTTGGGGCTGCTCGCTGGGGCGCGACCTTAGCAGGCTTCGTGGGTGCGATGGTGATTCTAGAGCCGTGGGCTGAAGATTTTAACTGGGCAACGTTATTACCAGTCGGTGCCGCTTTCTTCTGGGCATGCTACTCACTGATGGTGAAAAAACTCTCTTCGCAAGACAGTCCTTCAACCATGGTGGTCTATCTTCTACTATTAATCACACCATTTAACATCCTGCTTGCTGCGCCAGATTGGCAAACGCCAAGCGGCGGTACAATCTGGGCTATATTGATTGTTATCGGTGTTATGACGGCACTCGCTCAATGGGCGATAGTAAAAGCCTACTCGGTCGCTGATGCTTCGTTTGTGCAACCTTTTGACCACGCCAAATTACCGCTAAACGTTTTAGCAGGTTGGATTGTATTTAGTTGGGTTCCACCGGGTCGTTTATGGCTAGGGGCTGCTATTATTATTGCGTCAGTTGCATTTATAACGCACTGGGAAACTAAAAAACCTTCAAAAGTGAAGAAAGTTTAAGGTTGGTGAAATAAATAGTTCGACAGTCCGTTCTATATGGATAAGAGAATTCAAACGAGGCCGTAACCATGAAGAAACCAGTCAAGATTACACTATACCGTTGGGCAGGCAGCTGGGGTCCATTTAAAGTTAACATCCCATGTGGAGAATGTACCCTTACCAAAGACATTCTGAAGGATACTTTTGAGAATGAGTTGGCCGATGTCGATGTCGAACTGGAAGTAAAAGATTGGTTGTCTCACTGGTGGGAGCCGCTAAAACTAGGCTCTTGGCATGCTCCAATCCTTGTTGTTGAAGGCAAAGTGGTCAGCCAAGGTGAAGCGCTGAATCGCGGTGTGTTAATCCAATCGGTGATCAAAGAGTGGACCAAACGAGACAGCCTAAAAGGCAACATCGTTTATGGTAAGGCGACCTGCCCATTCTGTGTTAAAGCGAAGAAAATGCTGGATGAAGCGGGTGTTGAATACCAATACCACGATGTCGTAAAAGACAGCGCCGCTTTGTACCGTATGATTCCAGAGGTAAAAGCACACATTGGTGAGAAAACACCGGTCACCGTCCCGCAGATCTGGCTTGATGGTAAGTACATCGGTGGTGCCGATAACTTAGAAGCGTGGATGAAAGAGAATGGCTTAGATAGCATCCCTAATAATGTGGTCGACTTATCCAATCAATCTGCTGGCTGAGTTCATTAAAAGCCATTAGTCAGAAGCTTAATTGGTATTTTTTGTGTCCATCCACAACAAAACAAAGCGATAACTTTCACCAATCGCTAAAACGAAAAAGGCCTTAAACTTCATCGAGTTTAAGGCCTTTTAAAATTCCGTTTTTGAAAATGCTTATTTAGCCATTTTCTTCATCATTCGCTTAAAGAACGATGGTTTCTTTGGCTTTGAAGTGCCGTACAATGCTTCGTGCATCATGTTTTTTGCTGCCATTTGACCAAGGTATGCGTGGCCTAGTTCGTAATTCATGCTTATCTCCGCACATAATCAACTTTCTTTAGCGCGGATTTTACACTTAAAACGCCCAAAAACAAGATCTAAATCACACTTTAATGCAATATTAAGCATTCATTTGCAATTAGCCTAATTTTGTCTCTGTGCTAATCAGCATTGTTTTTGTATATCAATGAGTTAACCTAAATTCTGGTTTGAGCTTAATGCTCCATTCCTAATAACAACCCAAGACATTGATTTAGACACTGATAAAAAAAGCAGCTCAATAGAGCTGCTTTCTAAAATGCTTTACTGAGAAACCTAGCTGCGCTTTGGCTGTCTGTAAGTTTTACCGGCAATTTGGTATGTGTCTTTTTGCTTCAATTCAAACATCGTTTCAAAGAACCAAGCTGCAAATTTGATTAAGTCATCGCCTTCATTCATGACATGTTCGATGTACTCTTGCTCTTCGCCTTGTTCATTTTCTTGAAGCGTCACGTGGTAAATACGCTTTTCGCCTTCCACTTCAGCAAGTGCAAATTGACCAGTCAGTGATGCAGCAGCCTCAGCGACTTCTGTATCCTCATTGGATTTCAATAGCTCAAGCGCTTGAGGCAGGCCATCTAGTGCGCAGATAGCTTTTACCAGTACTTCAAATTCATTTTGCTGCATTTTGTTTTTACCTATTCAATGGACCGAAGCATTGTAGAAAACCATCAGCACAAATACAACGTATTAACGATGGTGCGTTAAACGATAGTGAATTTAGTGTTTAGCTATATTCCACTTCAACAGTATCGCCTTTGTTGTTCATTTTGGTTGAAGACCAAAGCACTCCGCCCATGGCTGCGCCAATAATGAGGTAGAACACGCCTAACTGTAGATGAGTCGTGACCCAACTCTCTACTAGATACCCACCCAATAAACCCGCTAAACACATCTGAATAGAGCCCGACAATGCCGATACTGCGCCCGCTTGCTTCTTATGAGGTTCTAATAACATGCTGATTGATAATGGGAACGAAATGCCTTGTGCTATCGCCAACCAAGTAAACGCCCAAACCAAGTTAAAGATGGATAACTCATGAGTAAGAAGCCAAGTTCCCGAAGCCAAAATAATCAAAATCGCAAGGCTCATCAATTGCGGAGTGCTAAACCTACGATTGAGCAAGTTCAAAGCAACGCTACCGATCAGTAAGCCTGCCGAAGGGACAATCATCAATGAACCATACTCAGCGGCGGTCAGCCCCAATTGCTCTTGCATTAAGAATGGGAATAAAGATAACGATACCAAACTCGCCATATAACTCATCCAGTTATAACTGGCGCTGCTTATCACTTGGCGATTCGTTAACAAGCGTCCGTAGTTCTTCACCACTTGGCACGCATCAAAGCGGCTCTTTCCGTATGGCAAAGTTTCATGCAGAACAAAGTAACCCAGTGTGAATATCGCTAGTAGATACAATAAAACGAACAGGAACACCGCCTGCCAACCGAGGTGAAATGAAATCCAACCACCGAATACCGGCGCAATGATCGGCATGATCGAAGCGGTCAGAGAAATATAAGACAAGGCTTTAGTTAGCTGAGGGCCATCATAACTGTCACGAAGCACACTTCGCCCAAGAACCGAGGCACTACCCGCCCCTAAACCTTGTAGCAAGCGACCAACTTCTAGCGCCGTCATATTGTCAGAAAACACAACACAAACGACTGTACCAATCAAATAAACACCCTGACCTAACAAGAAAATAGGTCTTCTTCCCACCGCATCGGACATCGGTCCGTAAAATAGCTGAGACAAGCCAAAACCCACCAGAAACAGCGTGACGAGAAGCTGTACATCTACTTGAGTAGCACTTAAGTCAGAAGCAATTAACGGCAATGCTGGCAAGTAGATGCTCACACCCACCTGCCCCGTAGCAATAATCATCATTGCTAAGAGTAACGGCGTTTTTTTAAAGGTCGATTGGCTCAAAAAATTCCCTATTCGTTTGATATTTGTTCATTAGATGAGTTTACATTCAAAACCAATAATTGATAATTAGCTAAATTGGAATTTTATTAAGTCCTAACAGGAAATAATATGGATTGGATTCTTAACGTAAAAAGCTATGTCAGAGTAGTGGAAGAAGGTAGCTTCAATGGTGCTGCTCGAAAACTTAACACCACCAGCTCGGCGATCAGCAAAAGAGTGAACTGGCTAGAAGAGCGCATCGGCACCCAACTGTTAAAGCGCACCACGCGATCAATTAGCCAAACCGAAGCAGGTGCGCTCTTTTACCTGCGAGCCAAGGATCAGCTCGACAATTGGCAGTCCATTATTGATGAGACTCGCTCGGTTAACCAAACCCCAGCAGGCCTATTAAAGATTGGCGCTACGATTGCGGTTGGCTCTAAGTTTCTGGTGCAATACATGGACGACTTCTTAGAAAAATACCCAGACATTAAGGTGCAGCTGATCACGACCACGCCAGGCCAATTACCTGAACTGGGCTTAGATCTGGTGATCAGTCGTGAACTGGAACAGCTCAACTCCTTAAGCTTCAAGAAAACACCGCTGTTTGAACACAAAGCCAGCTTCTATGCAGCACCAAGCTATCTTGCCAAACACGGCTACCCCACTTGCGAGCAAGATTTGGAGCAACACAACTCGTTAATTTGGGGAGAGCGTCCGACCCGTGAAGTAGCACTCACCAAAGGGCAGCGAATAACGTTAAACGGTAACTTTGCGACCACCAATCCAGAGGCTTTGTTTCATGCTGCGAAGCGAGGAATGGGCGTACTGTTAACCATCAAAGCGATGATCAAAGAGGATCTAAAGCAAGGGACATTAGTTCCAGTATTGCCAAATATTACCGCCGACGAAGTGATGGTTTACGCGTACTACCCTAAGCTTGATTACTCGCACACGCGAACCAAGCTCTTTTTGGACCATCTGAAAGACAGGCTAGACAAAGAGCGTAGCACGCAAGCTCTGTGAAATAAGTCACATTTTAATTTGAAAAGTTATACAACACGGCCAATAATAAACTTGACGCATATATATTATACAAGTTCGCACATATACAAGATAATACGTATACCGCTTACACAGTGAATCTGGTTAACTAGGGGTGGTGGCTATGACTCAACATACGCACAATAGCATGATAGACACAGAGCGCATTGGCCGTTTGCTGAAATTGGAAGGTATCGACCTTTTAGAGTCAGCTGTGCTTACTTTACATCAGACCTTTGATACTCAATACACTAGCATCATTGAGAAGAAGTACTTCCCTGACCAAACCGTTCCTTTGGTGATCGCCCATTCTGATCATGTATTACATGACAAAATCAATGCGCGCCATGGTCACATCTACCAACAAGCCGTCAATCAAAGACACCCAGATTGCTCATTTTCTCAGTACATCGTCCAGTCATTGCCAACATCGGCATTTAGGCAGGAAATCACCTCACAAAACTCCATCGCGATCCCGACTCAAACTCAAAGTGGCGAAGTGATGGGCGTGCTGTTTTCAACGTTCACCTCGCCTCTTAGCCCTGATCAGCAACAAGACGTGGTAAAGCACCATCAATTGTTCGCCGACATCATCATCCACACCTTGCGTGAAATGTGGTTTAACGATCGTTCCGAACAACTTGTAAATCAGCTTAGTTATGAGGTGTCACACGACAGCCTAACCGGGTTACTCAACCGAAGCTGTTTATCAGATACCTTAGAGTCGATTACTCAACAGAGCGTCACTCCGTTTACATTGGCTTTACTCGATATCAATAGCTTCAAAGCCATTAATGATATGCACGGTAATTATATTGGCGACAAGGTGCTGCAGTTTGTCGCAGAAATATTGCGCCGAACTTTACCTGAAAGCAACCTGACTTTCCGGACTGCTGGCAACGAGTTCGCCTTCATCACCTACCATTCTGATCCGATAGCCGTGTGCGAACAAATACTGGCCAAAATTAAGCAGGGCTACAGTAGCGTTGATATCAAGATAGATTTCGACGTCAGCATCGGTATTGCCAGTTCGGATGGAGACAACAAAGACGTTGAGCAAATCATCTTCAATACCAGCTTGGCGCTTAAAGAGTGTAAACACAGCCAAGATACTCATATTCAATGTTATGACACTCACTTAAGAGTTCGTTACCAAAGAAAAACCGAGCTAGTCGCAGCGCTACGAAGTGAGCTGGAAAACCCAATTTCACAAAGCTATATCCCCGACAGCAATGGAATGTACGTAGTGGTACAGCCGATTGTGGGTCAAGGTGAAACGCAATGGGAATATTTCGAGGTACTGACTCGCTGGAAAACCGCCAGACATGGAGACATCTCACCCGTAGAGTTTATTCAAGTGGCAGAAGAGTCAGGGCTGATTGTCGAATTAGGTGAACGCATTATTGAATTGGTGTGCCGCGCTAAAACCACACTAGAGCAAGGCTTGGGCTACAAGGTTAAACTTGGAATCAACTGCTCTGCGCACGAGCTTACTGATTCGAAACGTTATATATCCTACCTGACTCGAACCATTGAACAGCACCATTTTAAGGCGAATGAGTTTGTTATCGAGTTAACCGAAACCGTTCTGTTATCGCCAACACAAGAGACAAAATCCGCGCTTAACTTTCTGAGAGGACAAGGCTTCACGATTGCACTCGACGACTTTGGTACAGGCTACTCCAGTTTGAACTACATCCACAGCTACCCTATCGATTGCATTAAAATTGATGCGACCTTTATTCGAGACTTGTTAACTAGTTCGACCTCAGAGAGCGTAGTATGGCTGATTGTTCAACTGGCCCATAGACTCGATGTATCTTTGGTTGCGGAAGGTGTTGAGAAGCGTGAGCAATTAGAAAAGCTGCACGCGATGGGATGTGACAAGATCCAAGGTTACCTCTACTCACCTCCAATGCGGCCTGAAGCTATCGTTAGCTATGTCGCGCACTCAGAGCCTTTAGTTTAAACCCTTACCGAACCTTCTATTGAGAACTAAAAAGCCGCAAGAGCATCACTTAACACTGACTGTGCTTTGTGATGCTCTTGCGGCTTTAAAACAGTTTAATGGCTAGCTACTTACTAGCATTATTAACCATTGCTAGATTGCGCGTTTCTAACGCTGCCTTCAATAGCTTGTCGGCTTCATCTCTCGCGGCTGTGAATGTCGCTTTTTCCTTTTTAGGCACAGAATCGGCCATTGGGATATTCGCTTTCATCGCATCAACAGGGCGACCACGTTCGATCAGTTCATAGTGCAAGTGAGCACCTGTCACTCGACCCGTTTTACCCGATAGGCCAATACGTTGACCACGAGATACCGTTTGTCCTTTACGAACAAGGATCTTGCTTAAGTGCAAGTAGCGCGTTTTATAAGTGCTACCGTGTTGAATCACCACATAGTTACCCGCATAAGGGTGTTTACGCGTCATGATCACTTTGCCATCACCCGTTGCTTGAACAGGTGTGCCAATTGGTGTCGCGAAATCCGTACCGTTGTGCGGTGAAATGCGGCCAGTCACAGGGTGTAAGCGCTTAGGGTTAAACTGAGAACTTTGGCGCCAGCTACTGCTCACTGGGTAACGTTGGAAAGCACGTTGTAAGCTATCGCCATTAGCATCGTAATATTGTCCGTCAGTGTGTAAGTATGCTGACACAACGCGGTTACGATTCATGATCTTAATTGCTTCAATTTCACGTTTTCCGGTTGCAACACCATCAACATATTGCGCTTTTTGAAGCACTTCAAACTGATCGCCAGCACGTAGGTCTCGGCTAAAGTTCAGCTTATCTTTAAGAAGAGTCACAATATGGTCAATCTCAAGACTGCTCAGGCCAACCTTGTTCGCCGACATAGAGAAGCTGCCTTGAATATCACCCACTAAAGGTTTTTGCTTCCATTCACCAGGAATAGAGATGTCTTCGAATTCGTAGCTGCCGTCATCAAGTAATCGGTAAACCACTTTGTCCGCGACGCTAAATTGAAGTTCCATTTTAGAAAGGTCGCCGGTCGCTTCATCACGCCAAAAGCGTAATGTATTACCCGGACGAAGCGTATCTAAAGCAAGGAAGTTCAAATCAGTTTCCATCACGCTCATCATCGATTTGTAAGAAAATCCAAGCTGAGTGAAGATGCTACTCAAGTTATCGCCAGATTGAATTTGATACTCAAATGTCGGCGGCTCAATAACGGTAACAGAAGATGGTGACAGAATTGACTCAATAACGGTTGAGTCGGGCAAATCAAGATCGATCGTTTTCGTCAGATCCGATTGTGACGATTGCAAAGCAACACCAATCGCAGCAATAAGTGGCAGTCCCAAAATAGCTACTTTTTTTACAGGTGAAAGCTCAGCAAACGGAGAGGGAAATATTTTTGAATACACGGTAAACAGGTCTTTCTACGATATAAAGGCATAGGATATGCTTTTCAAACGCATAAATCATCAATGCATTGTCATAATATGATGTGAATCTTCCCAACTTAGCCTAAGTCATTGAGTTGCCGTAGATGAAGAGCCACTAGATAAGAAATAAAATTAACCGCTAAATTTAAAAATAAAAAAGCAGAAACGGCTAGTTTCTGCTTTCTATTGGTTGACGTTATTCCGTTTCGAATAATTAATAAACGAAGCGAATTAGTCGCTGGTTTTAAGAAAAGATTATGCGTTTACCGTCGACACTAGGCAGTTGTCTTCACCAAATTCATTTGGGATGTAACGATCGGCATTAGCATCGTTCACCCATTGTTGGTCATCAACTAGGTAGCGGAATTGAAACTCGCCATCTTTAGGTAGACGAGTTTTAAACTTGTAAACCTTCCCTTTGGCCAGTTTTTTCATTGGGGTGGCTTTCCAATCAAGAAAGTCAGCAACGATGGATACAGAGTTCGCTTCTTGAGCTTCTAGCTCGAAGGTCACTTCAACTTCATCTTTCGTCTTAAAAAAACGTTTATTAATCATTCGCAAGCTCCATTTGTAATAATAAGCGGACACAAAGCTAACTGTGTCTAAATTTCATTCATCTAACTAAGATAATATGTAATTTGGCTCACATAAACAACAGATCCTTACATTCACGAAAACGTTATTGCTTACCAATTGATTGCGTATCAAAAGAAAAACTCATTAACACCTTTTCAGAAGGGGGTTCTGCAAATGATTGTTCCGCAGAATGCTGAGTAAAGCCGATAAAACCTTCCCCAGTAAGTTTATTCTGTGATTGCGAACCTGGCTGCTGAGCTACCTCCAATGTCTGAATTTGTATACGATCACCCAGTAAAAGTTGGTCGACTAACACCAAACGGCTTCGTTGCTGGTCATGCTTAAACAGGCCTAGATAATAGAAAACACCGCTGCCTTGGTTAGATATCCACATCGGCGCGACAAAGAAACTCGCCTTGCCCAACGTGGCGGCTGAAAGATTATTTGTGTCTACCGTTACCACACCGCGCTCAACACCTGAGTCATAGCGTCCAAACGCGATGGCTCTAGGCTCATCAACTTCATTGATAAAAGCGTAGGCGTTAGTCTCAGGAACTTTAATTGTCCATGGATTGGTCGTCTTCAAATCAAAAACGGTTTCTACGACTGGATCATAACTCACTTGAGAAGAAGGAAACTTCGCCAAGATCTCTTCATCACTTAAGCTAAAGCGATAAATACCCGCTACTATCACCACAACCAGCATGACAATTGGAATCAGTAGAATCAGAGGGATAGGTAAGATTTTCTTTTTCATGGGCAATTATATTCTTTTGTTTTCATCCAGTTGTGCAGACCATAAAGGGCTTTAGTATAATTATCAATACAGGGTTAACCAGAAGTGGAGCATGGATGGATATCAATCATATTAAAGATAGAAATATCAGAAGTTGCGAATGCCGCTGTGGAGCAGTCAACCTAGTATGCCGCGGTGAACCTCAACGTACATCTGTCTGCCATTGCTATGAGTGTCAGAAACGCACCGGAAGTGTGTTCGGCGTTCAGGCTCGGTTCCCAATAGAACAAGTTACACTCAGCGGTGAAGTGACCTCTTTTTCACGCATCAGCGATACGGGTAATGAAGTCACCTATCAGTTTTGTCCCAAGTGTGGCACCACCATGCTTTTGCAGTCGGTTGCCGCCGCTGATTTTTATATCGTCCCGCTCGGATTATTTAAAGAGCAAGACTTCCCACTGCCGACCTTTTCGGTTTATGAAGAACGCAAACACGGTTGGGTTAAGTTCGACCACCAAATGAGCCATTACAACTAGTTCGTCATTGAGCGTTATCTTTATATAGCAACAGTATTAAAACAAACTGCAATACTGTTGCCTAAGATCAAATATCACCGCTTCACAGCGCTAGCGTATCTTTTGTCTAGCGTTATAATCTTGCTCCTCTATTTAACCCAGGGTGAACCACATGATTTCTAAGTTACCTCGCTGGGTTGAAGGAGGCGCCCTTTTGTTAGCTGGTCTTGCTGGCAGTGTTAATGCTATCGGCTTACTTGGCTTCCAACATCAAGCTATCTCCCATATCTCCGGCACCATGTCTTTGCTAGGCAGTAGCCTGCTTACACCGACCTCGGCTTCTGTTCACCTCCTATTGGTGATCATGAGCTTCATGTTAGGTGCGGCGTTCAGCGGGTTCTTTATTGAAAACCAAGCATTGAAGTTAGGACGCCGTTACGGTGTTGCACTATGTATTGAGGGTGGATTGCTGTTTTTGGCGCTGTGGACACTGTTGCAAGGCTATACTTCAGGTCAGTATTTCGCTTCAGCCGCGTGTGGTTTGCAGAACGCGATGATCACCACTTACAGCGGGGCAATCATTCGAACAACACACATGAGCGGGATCATTACCGATCTTGGGATCATGATTGGCGCTCGCTTAAAGGGGATGCCTTTTGACTGCCGTAAAGCCAAACTGCTAATTTTCATTGTGGTTGGCTTCCTGTTTGGCGGCTTAATTGGCGCTTGTCTGTTCCAACGCTTCGAAATCTTGGCATTGGCTTTCCCTGCCTCTTTTGCTTTCATTATTGCGTTTAGCTACTGGTTATACTTGACCTATCGAACTGAAACCCCAGTCAATTTATAAATATCTGGCAATATAACCTCAAACTACGTAACATCCGCAACACTTTATTCTAAACTCTTAATACGTTGCAGAATAACCAGTATGAATATTTAGCGATATTTGATGAATAGTATTGCAAGCGATATTAATACTGGGTAATCTTGCACCCAATGAGAAAATACGGACGTTTAGTGAATAAAAATGCCAAGGATGTGGCTTTTTTACGTGTAGAAATTCGAGAACAATAACATGTCTAACAACAAGAATACTGCTCAAACAGAGAAATCTAAAGGCAGTTTCTGGGTTTTCTTAATCCCATCATTGATTGGTTTATTCCTTTTCATGGCGCCAATCAGCTATCAAGGTGATCTAACCATCCCTGTAGCTATCTTAGCCAAATCAATTCAAGCGGTTTTCGGTGAATATCTAGTCCCTATCATCACTGCGATCGTTGCTTTCATGTCTGTAGCTTCAGTTTTAAGCACCATTTTTAAGCCTACATTCATTACATCAAATTCATTTTTAAACGGCCTTTTCAACCCATCTCCACTGTGGTTGCTGGTTCGTTTAATTGGTGGTGCTGCAGCCGTTATGGCTTTCTTCCAAGTTGGCCCTGAGGTTATTTGGGAAGAAAATACTGGTGGTCTGGTTCTAGAAGGCCTGCTTCCGACACTGTTCTCAGTATTCATCTTTGCTGGTTTGCTACTTCCGCTTCTACTTAACTTTGGTCTACTAGAGCTGTTTGGCACGCTACTAAGTAAAATCATGCGTCCAATCTTCAACCTACCAGGCCGCAGTGCTATTGACTGTATGGCTTCTTGGTTGGGTGACGGCAGTGTTGGTATCCTGCTTACAAGCAAACAGTACGAGAAGAAATTCTACACTCAGCGTGAAGCTGCGGTTGTTGGTACGACTTTCTCAGCAGTATCTATCACATTCAGTCTTGTGGTTATTGCTCAGGTAGAACTAGAGCACCTGTTCCTACCTTTCTACGCAGCAATCTGTTTAGCGGGTATTGTGGCAGCGGTGATCATCCCTCGCCTTCCACCACTAAGCATGAAGAAAGATACTTTCATTGATGGCAGCAAGCCGCACAAAGACGCTGACGCGATCCCAGCAGGTCACTCAACGTTCTCTTGGGGTCTTGAGCTAGCGGTAAATAAAGCATCTCAAGTAAAGTCGGCTAAATCTGTATTTGGCGAAGGCGCTCGTAACGCCGTAGATATGGTATTTGGCGTACTGCCTGTTGTTATGGGTTTAGGTACAATGGCACTGGTTATTGCGGAATACACGTCTGTGTTCTCAATCCTAGGTCAGCCTTTCATTCCATTCCTAGAGCTACTTGGTGTTCCTGAAGCGGTTGCAGCATCTGAAACGATTGTTGTTGGTTTTGCGGACATGTTTATCCCAGCAATCCTTGCGGCTTCTATCGACAACGAGATGACTCGCTTTGTTATTGCAGCAATGTCGGTAACTCAGCTGATCTACATGTCTGAGGTGGGCGCTCTACTTCTAGGCAGTAAGATTCCAGTGAACATCTTAGAACTGTTTATTATCTTTATTCTACGTACGTTAATTACGCTTCCAGTTATCGCTGGTGTAGCGCATCTAATATTCTAAATTAGATACTACTTATGTAACTCAATAAAGATTCAGTTTATAAAGCCTCACTTTTGTGGGGCTTTTTATTTGCGAAAATATATACACAGTATTATTTGGAGTTCAATTAATTTATAAGCTCTGCATGTCATTTGATTTCATATCGTTTGTTCACCCCGCCTCTTTTTAATAGAAAACTGAACGCATAACTATCAAATTAATACATTCTTAATTCCTCCTTAAACTCCGTCTAGCCCCATTCCCCAACTCATTGAACCAAATACTAAAAGCAACAAATATGCGCTTTAGTGAATTTTGCATTGTTTAGGTTGTTGTATTTTTGTAGTCTATTTTGTGAAATTACATTCAAGTAAAATCCAATCTAGTCGATATATATAATTACAAAAACACGATTAACTTTAGTCTTCGCAAAGCCTGTGAGAAGGGGAAAACTCAATGAAATTTAGCCATAAGGTGGTTGCTGCATCATCAGCCTTGCTGCTAGTGACAGTATCATTGCTTTCAATACAACAACTTTACACTGTAAGAAGTGCAGTAGAAAACCACGTCAATGCGAGCCTGAAAGAGATGGTCTCGGGCGTGAAAAATACCGTCGTATCGGAGATGAACGCCAAGAAAGCGTTGGCTCAATCGACGACTGAAGTCATCGAGATCAACCCTGAAGATCGCGCTTACGTTAAAGAAATCTTAGAAAAGCCAAAGCTTAAAAACAGCTTCCTAGCGGTTGGTTTTGGTTATGAAGCAAACGGTTTCGTTATTGAAAATGATGATGGTTGGGATGCCGGTCCAGACTACGACCCACGAATTCGTCCTTGGTACATTGATGCTAAATCCAAAAACAGTTTAGTTGTTACCGCTCCTTATGTGGATGCATCAAGTAAGAAAGTCATCATATCAGTAGGTACTCCAGTTAAAGACAACGGCCGCTTTACTGCGGGTATGTTCTACGACCTAGAATTGACGAACCTTGCTACCTTGGTCAACCAAGTGAACTTGTTTGATGCGGGTTACCTGTTCCTAGTAACAGCCGACGGCACCACGATTGCTCACCCAAATGCGAAAAACAACGGTGAAACGCTATCAAGCTACATGCCACAAGCGACTATTCGTGAAGGCTCTCAAGAAATTGAAGTCGACGGCAAAATGTTCCTAGTTAATTTCACCCACATCCCTAGTGAAGATTGGTATATAGGTGCAATCCTCGATGAAGAGATCGCGTTCCAAACCGTTGAAGAATTGAAGAACAGCTCAATGATCTACTCGTTAATTGCAGTTATTCTCAGCATCATTGCACTGACTGTTCTGATTCGTGTGTTAATGCGTCCACTGGATGCGCTTAACCAAGCCATTCAAGATGTGGCGAGCGGTCAAGGTGATTTAACTAAGCGCCTAGATACCAACACAGACCAAGAGTTCTCTGACCTAGCGAAAGGTTTCAACACCTTTACTGAAAACCTGCAAAATCAGATCATTCAATCGAAAGCGATTGGTGTTGAAATTAAGCGTGGTACTGAAATCACGGTTAAAGGTGCAGGCGAATCAGCGAAAGCGATGAATACCCAACTGGAAGAGCTTGAACAGTTAGCGACTGCAATGAACGAGATGGCGGTTACTGCAACTGAAGTTGCAAACAATGCTCAAGGCGCAGCAGCGGCAGCCCGTGAAGCAGACGAAGCAACGCTAGACGGCACATCTGTCGTAAGTGACACCACTCAAGCGATTGATAACCTTTCAGCACGTATCGACCAAGCGGTTGCCGAAGTACAAGTACTTGAATCAGCAACAGCCAACATCGAAACAATTCTAAAAGTAATCAACGATATTGCAGACCAAACCAACCTACTGGCATTGAATGCGGCTATTGAAGCGGCGCGTGCTGGTGAATCAGGCCGTGGTTTCGCAGTCGTTGCCGATGAAGTTCGTACTCTGGCACAACGTACTCAAGAATCAACTACGGAAATCCGCAACATGATCGAGCAGCTCCAAGCGGGTGCAAGCTCAGTATCGAACGCGATGAACCAAAGTAAAGACACAGCCACTGACGCCGTTGAACGCGCTCAGCAAGCGAACTCTTCACTTGACCGTATCCGTGACGCGATTCAACGCATCTCAGATATGAACATCCAGATTGCTTCAGCGGCAGAAGAGCAGAGCTTAGTAGCGGAAGAGATCAATAACAACACTGTTAAGATCAAAGACCTTTCAACACAAGTATCAACAGCGGCCCAAGAAGCGAATACCGCAATGCAGCAGCAAACTGACAATGTTCGCCAACAAGACGAGCTATTGAATAAGTTTACGGTTTAACCAAGGTTTGGCTCAGTTGCCGTTTGGCTGAGTCGCCATTTGGTTTAGTTACCGAGCAATAGCTTAAAATAAAAAGCCCCGATTACTGATTGCCAGTAAGCGGGGCTTCTCTTTCTAGTCTATCCAAGTTAACTCGTGACAGGCTTCAATTCATTCGTCGTTAACATCATACATTGGTTCGATTCCACCTTGATGGTTAAATCCTTACCAACACATTCAAACACATCATCCGACAGTAAATCGGTTACCGCACCAGTCCAATTTAATGAGGCTGTTTTGCTTCGCTTCGACTTGTTGATCACCACAATGCCTTTATCGCCACGGACAAACACCAACAAATCATCATTCGCTTCAACCACACGCATCGCTTCGCCATGAACATGGTTATGGAATTGAATCATGCTTTTCATGTAAGGCGCTTGCCAGTCGTTAAGCCAACGAGGCTGACCGCTCTTGTCCAGAATACCGCTGGTGCTCAGTTCACTGTAAACAAGCGGCACACCGCCGTCTCGACCAAGAATGAAAGCATGAGCCAATCGCTCATCCACTTCATCCATCACATGCTCCAAAAACACCTCGTTATTGGGAATATCATGAGTGACCGCAAACGTGATCGCTCGCATATTCGACAGAGCCTGACCAAAACAGTATGGGTTAATCAAAGACTTAAAGCTGCCCTGCTCTTCAAATGCTTTGAAGATGGTGTTGAACAACGGGAAATCGTAAGCGCCTAAGCGAGTGTGTTTAAGATAAGGCTCAAGGAACAGCTCATACTCTTCTTCTGTCGCGCCGCCATCGGTAATGATCTCACCGAAGATGTGCATTTCTTCGCAGATGTCATCCGTCCACACCTTGCGTAGGTGTGCCAGTGTCATATGCTTTGCCGCATCAATGCGAAATCCTTTCACACCAATCTCTTTCAGTGCTTTTAGGTAGGCTCTTTGTTGTGCCACCACATTATCGTTATCGAGTAGCGTTGGCAGGCCAGGGTCGCTCGCGCCACCGGTAATACGCCCGTTTTGCACTTCCCACGTGTCTTTCCAGTTCTTGATACCAAACGCTTCCACGAAGTCGTTCTCATCAAAAAGAGGCTCAGAAAGGTCACCAAACAAACGTATGGATTCATAATAGTCAGCATCTTTTTGATAAGACGCCATGTCTTGCTGATTGGGATACGTTAGATCACCGCGGATACCCGATTCGTTGGCCATGTGGTTAAACACCACATCCACATAAGTACGAAGCCCATGTCGCTTTAACGTGTCGACCATCGCTTTAAAATCTTGTGTGTCACCCAACTGATTATCGATCACACGATAGTCTTGGGGCTGATAGCGTTGCCACCATTGAGTACCAGAATTTCGATCGCAACCTTTAGGGCCGCGCAGCGATTTCATCGCCGGTGATACTAAAACAGATTTATAACCCAACTCTTGGATCAGTGGGGCGTTCTTCATTACGTCAGCGTAGCACCAGTCAAAGGCATGCAATATGACATCTGTCGCTGGTTTGCTTAACATAGCTGAACTCTCCATGTTGTTCTCCTACCAAACTCGTTTACAGCTTTTTAGAAAAGGCAAAGGCTAAAAGGCAAAGCTGCAATAAATTTCCTCAAGAATGGTATTTATTATATGAGTTACTCATTAAAAACCCTCCTCCTCCTACCAATTACTCACGGTGGATGGTTGAGGGCGTAGCACCAATTATCGCATAACGTCTGGGATGAACACTCAACCGTAGTGCTTTAAAACGCGCACAAAAGTCACAAAAAAGGAGCGTATATACGCTCCTTTTATTCAATCTAACACATATTTATAACTAAGTTCTGTAAAGAACCTTCACGACGTGCCAGCCAAATTTTGTTTTCACAAGGTGTGGTACAAGCGTCTCGCCAGAGAAACAAACCTTATCAAACTGAGGCACCATTTGACCTTTTTTGAACTCACCTAGGTCGCCGCCCTTTTTACCAGATGGACAGGTTGAATGTTTCTTCGCTAGCGTTTGAAATTTAGCGCCCTTTTTAAGCTGCGTCATGATGTCTTCTGCTAGTTCTTTATGCTTCACCAGAATATGAAGCGCTGCTGCTGTTCTTGCCATGATAATTCTCAGTTTGTTGCTGTCTGCTTGTCGACTAACCATCGACAGCGAGTATTTAGCGTGATTTTAACCCAAGAACCGCTATTCTTCACTCTATAACCGAAAACAACTGCCTTAAAGGCCATTAAAAACCGCATCGCGACTTGCTGCGGCTTCCATTTCCCTTTAAATTAATCCTTATAAATTAAGCGCGTATTAAGTAGGAGCCACTTATGGCCAAACCGATCAGTAAAGCGAGTCAGTCACAGGGAATGTTGATGTTCAAGTTGTCCCTCACTCAAAGTTTTGCGATTGGCACGCTTAAGGTCAGAGAAATCGTCCCTTTTCAGCCGATGACTCAGATCCCCTACTCCCATCATCACGTGATTGGTACAGTGACTATCCGCGACCTTACAGTTCCTGTGATTGATATGTCCGCTGCGATTGGCTTCCGTCCGATAACACCCGCTGAATACCAAGATTGTGTACTCATCGTTACTGACTGTTTGAGAACAGTTGTGGCGTTCTTGGTTCGTTCAATTGATAAAATCATTGAATGCGACTGGAAGAGCATTGAATCTCCACCCACCAGTGTGGGTCGCAATGTGTTTGTAACGGGTATTACACGTTTTGAAGACCGTATTGTGCAAATGCTCGATGTGGAACTGCTGCTTTCTAAGATCTACCCAGCTTATGAGAATGCTCATATCCCGATGCTGACCGATGTAGAGAGGGAACGCCTCAAAGCATTGAACATCTTATTAGTGGATGACTCTTTGATTGCACGTAAACAGTTATCTGATGCCTTAGACAGCATCAACATCCCTTACAGCATATGTAACAACGGCTTAGATGCCATCGACCTAATGCGACGCCAAGCCAGCGCTGGCAATGCCATTGATCTTCTGGTGAGTGATATCGAGATGCCGGGATTAGATGGTTATGAGCTTGCATTTGAAGTGCAAAACGACAGCGCTTTAAGTCACGCTTACTGTATTTTGCATACCTCACTGTCCAGTGAGATCTGTGTCGACCGTGCTAATCAGGTGGGGGCGCATGAAGCGCTTGAGAAGTTCAACGCGGGTGAATTAATCGAAGCTATGCTACGCGGCGCAAAAGTCTTAAACGGCGCCTCTACGGCTGCTTAGGCTCTGTTATAGAAGCTAAACCTGGCATAGTGCTCAATGGTTTAGCTTCTTAGTCTCTTCTTTCTTCAAATCTTAATAAGAATAGAGCTAACCGTTAGTCTTTGTTTTCTGGCATAGACTTTTTCGGCATAGAGTAGCTCTTACTCACAAATTCCACTTCCTCGACTTCATTCACATGATTGGTAAAAGAGGCCAATGCATAGAGAGTGTTCGCCACTAGGTTTGCGTATTTAAAAAGAATCGGGGCTGGCGACTTTTTGCTTTCATGATGTTCAATACTGACCAGCGATCGCACGACCTTTTTAGCCTGACAACGACACAAGTGAAGTTCACTAGATACTCGGTGTCCACCGGGTAAGACAAAACCTTTAAAACCACCTTCTAGCTGATCGCGGATACGATGATAGTCTTGCTTGAGCTCGACCAATTCAGACTCGGTGATGGCAAGCTTACCGCGCACAGAGCCATTCAAATGGTAGATGTTTGGCTGCAAGCGTTGCAGGATCTCACGAACCTGAGGCTCTAGCTCTAAAGACAACACCAATCCAACTCGGCAACAAAGTTCATCCGACAAAATCTCAAAATCACAGATAGGACTGTCTTCATAGATAAACGGATAACAAAACTCGTCCCAATCTCGACTTACTGGTTTCACGTACCGATCCTTACACATAAATAATCATCAAACGCCAATATACCAAACTCTTTGATTTAGACATAAAAAAGCCCTCACATTGGAGGGCTCCTGAAGAAATCGGTTAAACGAGATTATTCGTTAGACACTTTTTTGTGGCCTTCTTGTAGGTGAACGAAATCCACCAGATCGTCGCCTGACACTTGGTATGCTTGACCAAAGCCTTTAACGAATAGGCCGTTCTCTGCTTTAAGGTTGAATAGAGAGAAGTCTTGAAGTTGGCTCAAACCATCAATGATTTCACCAAAACGCTCTTGCATCTGGCCAATCACTTGAGTCCAAAGCTCTGTTTCACGCTCCACAACACTTGCTTGAGCATCAAACGTTAAACGTTTACGTGCGTAAAGTTGCTTCGAGCTCTCTTCGTCTTCAATCATCATCAAAGAGACTTGAGGGTTCGCTTTCAAGTTACGAGCATGACGAGCAATATCAGAAATTAGAACAAAGTAACCTTCTTGGTTCTGAACGAAAGGTGCGTAACTTACGTTCGGGCGACCTTCTTCATCAACCGTTGCAAGTTGAAGGGTACGGCGCTCTTGGCGAAACTCTTTGATTTCTGGACCTAGGCGACCTTGTAGACGTTCTTGTTTTACTTGCTGTTCCATGGGTAATTCCTTTCTTCACTTTCTCTGATTTATTATTTTTGCCCGAGGTTGAGCGATCATTAGCGAACTAAACGATCCTCGAGCATTGATGTCTTGTTTAAGCCAGTTGGCAACCCTATGTCAGATTGCTGCTGATTATTTACTATTGCCTGTACTTAAGCTTGTTCTTTTAACGCTTTGAAGCGTTCTACTTGGTCGGCAATAAGCTCACGCTTTTCGTTGCGACCTAGGTAGATCTTAAAAATGTTCTCGCCCGTTTCACTGAAGAAACCGAAGTAATGACTTTCACGGCCCATGAACGCTTTGCTCACCAAACCGATCTGTTTAACGTTGTCGAGTTTCAGGTGACCATGAAGCTCGCCTTCTTTACCCATAAGGTTGTAGTAACCACGTGCTACTTTACCTTTAGGGAACGGCGCTTTAACTTCAAAGATAGAACCAAATGAATGCACGATAGTGGTCACAGGGCCCCAACCCACTAAACCTTCTAGAATCTCTTGAGCACGGCTGCCATCTAGCATTACCGCCATGTCGTTTGGAAAAGCAGCAACCACTTCAACCTCTGAAACTCCGAGCTTCTCAGCAATTGCTGTTGGCAGTAGTTTTGGCTCTTCTTCTAAAATTAGAGCTACGCGTTGTTCTAGAGTTTCTGTCATTTCTAATGTTGTATCTGTCATTGAATATGTTCCGTATAAACGAGTAAGTTATAAACTAAAAATTCGATATTAAGCGTGCTTCAAACTTGCATGCGGGTGTACGCCCGAACCTGACGCTTTAGGCGCTGGGTGCATAGCTTGGTATTCAGCGTTAAGCACTTGAATCACACTCTGAGCGAGGCTTACTGCCCAGAAGCTGCCTGCAATGGTCAGGCTCAAGTAATCTTCCGAAAGCTCAACTAAACCGTTCTGTTCCCAATGCGCGAACAAAGGCTTGAGGTAGTCGAACGTATCTTGCCCCATAAATCTCGGTAGCGTACTTCTTCTAACAACACCAGAATCGAAACCTGCCTTTAATGTTGAGAAGATAGGCTCTAATGAGCTTTGCTTAGTCATCATGGCAATAGGTAATTGACCTTGCTTTATAGACTCCATGTAGCTGTCTATAGTTCGATGCTGCATCACACCATGACCGCCGATGTTGCCACCAGCGCCACAACCAATGGGTAGAACTTCGGCATAAGTTTTCGCTAAGCTGTTGTAAATGCTGCGTTCGCGGTTATCACGAGTCCAGTGGTTTACGCTCAGTTGCTTGACCTTATTTTTTGCCATGAACTCCACAGCCGCCAAATACATGCTCGCCTTATCTGGCGTATTCGCAGGCGGTGGGATTTTTCCTTTCTCAACAAGATTAAGCATAGGTGCATTGCCCGCAACAATCAGTTGGTAGAGGTCAATGCCGTGTGCGCCAGTAGACATGTAGTCTTCTAAATCTTGTTGGAACACTTCCATAGATTGGTGTGGTAATCCGTATAACAGATCAAGAACGATTGGCGCTTGCTCGGTGCGGCTTAGTGAACTGATACGTTCTAGCACAACCTCTCGGTCATCTAGGCGCTTAGCACTACGTCGAACCTGAGTATTGAAACTTTGAATACCGAACGAGAAACGATTGAAGCCACCTTCAAGCGCACGATCAAACATCTCGTCACCAAATCGATTGATGCGCCCTTCCAATGTCATCTCAACATCGTTTGCTAGTGGGAAATATTGACGAATCGCTTTACCCAGCTGCTCAACTTGTTGAGACGACAAATCGGTGGGAGTTCCGCCACCAATATAGACGGCGTGAAATAGTCCAGACTGAGCCCAAGGTGTTTTGGCTTTCTGCTTTAGCTCGACCATCAGTGCATCGAAATACTCATCCACTAATTTACGGCTTGCGGCATTTTGGAAGAAATTGCAGAACGTACAACGCACACGACAGAAAGGAATGTGGATATACAAGCAACGCGTATCCTGTTTTTTCCCTTCACTCAGCATCAGTTCGTCAAAGAGTTCTAACTTCTTACTGGGGTCGACCGGAATTGAACTTCCTCCGGCGTGTGCAGAATGCTTTTTCGCAAACGCAAAACGAAGCGGATCAGGGCTAGAAACGCCCAAGATTGATTCGTCAAATTTATAAATATTAAGACTCATATAATCTCTCTAAACACTTACATAGCAAAGTCTGGAAGACTATTCGCTAAAAACTGAGAGAATCATAAATACACGCAAATGATAATGCAATTGATAATTGATCTTATTTAGATTCTAAGCAATAATCCGATACGGAATTTTGATTTGGTAAAGGATTGATTGTGAACGTTCCTAGATATGTTATTGCAGGCGGTGCATCGTTAGTGATTCATGCCGCGTTGTTGTTTGTCGCTCAAGAATCCAAAGTATTTGCGATGCCTGCAGGTAGCCAATCGAACACGGTATCGATCAACTTCACTCCTAAGAGCGTTCCTTCACAAGCTCAGCAAAAAACAATCACAGAGCCAGTTAAACCTGAGCCAATAAAAGAAACCGTCTCACAAGCCGAACCAAAAACGGTTGAGCCAAAGCAAACTAAGCCAACCCCAAAGAAAAAAGCGATCACCAATAAACCTCAACCAAAGAAAGTTGAGAAAAAAGTGATTGAAAAGAAGGTTGTCGAGAAAAAGCCTGTTCAAAAGAAACCAGTGACTGAGAAAAAGGTGGTGAAGAAAGAACGCCCAGAGCCAGCCACTCAACCAGAGAAACTGGCCGACAAGAAAGTCGATAAGAATATGGACGAATCTGCCAACCAGTCTCAGGAAGTAAACCAAGGCGTATCAAACCAAGAGCCGGTTTTAGTCACTCAGCCTTCGTTCTCTGCGCGTCCTACCCCACCGAATTACCCTCGCCAAGCAAGACGTCGTGGCGTTGAAGGTGTCGCGACTTATGAGATCTGGCTAGACGCTGAAGGCAAACAAATTAAACAAGCATTAGTAAATTCATCAGGCGCGCTAATGCTCGATAACGCCGCATTAGATGCCATTAAACAATGGAAATTCTCACCTCACACTGTCAATGGTCGAGCGATTGCTCACCGAGTACAAATACCTGTTCGTTTTAGGTTGGATTAATCATGCAACAAATCAGTTACTTACAAGATCAACTTGGCTTAATGACTTGGCCTCTTCTTATCTGCTCAGCATTAACAGCAATGATCATCGCTGAACGTGTCTTCCAAGTCATGCTCAGCATTGGTGTGGGCAAACGTGCCATTCGTCGCGAGTTAAACCAAACCTCACCAACCAACAGCAAAGAGATTGAAGCGCTTGCTCAGTCGATTTCAGGTAAACGCCCGCTCTTGTACAAGGGCGTGTCAATGTTGCTTGCTCACCACTCTTTCTCAAAAGGGTTACGTGAAGATGCCGCTGGGATCTGGCTACAAGAAAAACGCCACCAGCTTCATGCAGGTTTAAGACTGCTTGGTTTGATCGGCGTGATCAGCCCACTCATCGGCTTGCTTGGTACGGTACTTGGTCTTATTGAGATGTTTAAAGGCGTTGCCGCGACAACAGGCAGCATCACGCCTAATGATTTGGCAGACGGTCTTGGATTAGCAATGCGAACCACAGCAGCAGGTTTGATGATTGCGCTTCCTGCTATTTCTGGTGCTCAGCTACTAGGGCTATGGGCCGATCGAGTGCTGGCTCAATTGGAGCATACATTGAACTATGTGAATGTGTGGCTAGAAGGCATGTCGATTCAAACCAATCAGTCTGATGATACTCAAGGTAAGCCTATCAACAAAACCTCTATCGGTGATGTGAGTCAAGCATGATTAAAACGCCCCACTCATCTCACACACAGAGCCTAGCGCCAGACTTAACACCGCTGCTCGACATCATTTTTATCGTGATGGTTTTTCTATTGCTTACGGCATCGGTAAAGCTGGAATCGCTAGAAGTTGAGCTGCCAAGCTCGGATGTTAAAAACGTTTCTGAAGTCCACAAGGATTCAATTAGCGTCAATATTTTAGACCGCGAACCCTACTGGGCAATTAACGGCCAAGAATACATCGACTGGGAAAACTTCAAGATTGCGCTGTTAGAAGAGACTGGTTCAACGGATAAAAAACCGATCATCATTGGCGCAGATAAAGCCGCTAACGTGGAGAACCTAGTGAAGTTGCTTTCATTCCTTCAAGAAAACGGAATACCAGCGACTCAATTGCTCACGGACGATGGCTAGAGCGACACTCAATTTTCACGAGGTTTGGCTTCTGGTTGATAAAACTAAACAAGCAGACTAAGCCTCTCTATCGATTCGAACTCACAATGCGAACGGACTGCTCACTGAGTATCTTCGCGATACAAAAAGAAAATATAAAGAACTTATTATGAACAACTTAAACGTGCTCAATAAATTAAAGACCAAGACACCTCTTCTTTCATTAGCTGCAATCAGCCTGGCACTTAGCGCACCCGCAATGGCCAACGACGCTGAACAACCTCGAATCATCAGTGCTGGCAGTGCCGTTACTGAATTGGTTTTGGCATTAGGTGCCGAAGAGCAGTTAGTCGCGATTGATGTGACCAGCCACTTCCCTCAAGGAGAAAACCTGCCAAAGATTGGTTATCACCGAAACCTGTCTGCGGAAGGCTTACTTGCCCTAGAACCAACCACATTGATTGGCTCGGATGAAATGGGACCAGACAACGCTATCTCTCAATTAAAATCGGCAGGCGTCGATGTAGAGATTGTTAACACTGAAGCAAACGTGGAAGGGCTATTAAAGCGTATCGACCAAATCGCAAAGATCACCCATACCGAAGACCACTCGCAGCAAGTGAAAACCGATGTGAATCAAAAGATCGCAGCACTGAAAGCGAACCAAGTACCAAGCAACGAAGCGAAGAAAGTTCTATTCCTGTTGCTGCATGAAGGTCGCCCTGCCAACGTTGCTGGCGGTGAAACATCACCAAACGCAATCATCGAGTTAGCTGGCGGTATCAACCCTGCCGCTCAGAGCTTAACGTCTTACAAGCCACTTTCAATGGAATCACTCGTTGAGATGCAACCTGATGTCATTTTAGTAAGCGGCCGTAGTTATCAAAAAATGGGCGGCGCAGATGCCATCCTGAAATCACTGCCTATGCTAGCGGCAACGCCTGCAGGTATGAACAAGCAAATCATTACCGTAAATGGCAGTGCTTTGGTTGGCGGGCTTGGCCTAGAAAGCCTCTCTGAAGCAAAGCGTCTAAACGCACTTATCTACCCGCTATAACTCAACCACCCTATTTCTGCTATCGCTAATTCGCTTCCCTCACCAACTGACTCACGCTGTTGTTGAAGGAGGTCGAAGTTAGCGATAGATATTGAGGCCCTTTATGTTGTTACGCTCCGTCCCACTGAAAACGTCGATGTTAGCTCTAGGTGCAACCCTAGCTTTTGTCGCGCTGTACTCGATCACTGTTGGGCCAATGAACATTAGCTTAGCGGACAGCGCCACAAGCTTAATTAAACCAAACAATGACTTAGCACCTCACATCAACTTAGTGATTCAAGAGATCCGCTTACCTAGAACCATCTTGTGCATGCTGATTGGTGCGATCCTCGCCTTGTGTGGTGCAGTGATGCAGGGTTTGTTTCGAAACCCACTTGCAGAACCTGGCATCATAGGTGTGTCTGCGGGCGCAGCATTAGGTGCTGCACTGGCTATCGTTTTGTTCTCTGAGCTATCGCTTCGATACCCTGCTTTCATGAACTTTGCTGCGGTTCCTGTGTTCGCTTTTCTTGGCGGCGCTTTAACCACGCTGCTGGTGTATAAGCTGGGTACAGGTAAATTCGGCACCTCTGTCACCATCATGTTGTTGGCGGGTGTGGCGATCAGTGCGCTCTCTGGCGCAGGTATTGGCTTCTTGAATTTCATTGCTGATGACCAAATGCTGCGCGATCTTTCATTGTGGTCGATGGGTTCATTGGCGGGCGCTAAGTGGTCAGGAATTTTGCTGGCAGCTGTCACGCTCGTTGGCTTGTTTGTTGTTTTCTACCGCCAAGCGATGTCTCTAAATGCTCTATTACTGGGCGAGTCAGAAGCGCAACACCTTGGTATCCCAGTTCAAAAGCTGAAACGAAAGCTGATTCTACTGACGGCTGCGGGCGTTGGTATCACAGTTAGCCTGTCTGGCATGATTGGTTTTATTGGATTGGTTATCCCACATTTAGGTCGCATGTTGGCAGGCCCTGACCACCGAGTTCTGTTGCCACTATCAGCGGTACTAGGTGCACTGCTGCTAACCGCCGCAGACATGTTCTCACGTGTGGTACTTGCTCCGGCTGAACTTCCTGTTGGTATTGTCACTGCGATTATCGGCGCCCCATTCTTCTTATATCTACTATTTCAACAGAAAGGGAGAATCCTTTAATGTTTCCTTCAGCTTTAAAAGCGACCGATATCGAAGTGAAGTTCGGCAGTAAAGTGATATTAGATGGCGTTTCTATTGAGATTGAAGCGGGAAAGGTAACTACACTGCTTGGGCCAAATGGCGCAGGTAAAAGCACGCTGCTTAAAGCTTTATGCCAAGAGATATCAAGCAACGGCGATATTCAATACTTTGGACACAGCAAAGACAAGTGGCCTTCTCACAAGTTAGCTAAGCACCTTGCTATGCTTCCTCAACACAACACCTTGACCTTCCCATTCTTGGCACATGAAGTTGTCGAGCTTGGTGGGATTCCTCTGCAAGAATCCAACAAGAAGCTGACCAGCATTGCTAGCCAAAAAATGGATGTTGCTGATGTGACTCACCTGAGTGAAAGACTTTATCCTTCGCTATCAGGCGGTGAAAAGCAGCGAGTGCACTTGGCTCGAGTGTTAACTCAGCTTCACCACTCTGGTGACCAATGTATTTTGATGCTTGATGAACCAACCTCTGCACTGGATCTTGCCCACCAGCACAACACCTTAAAGATTGCGAGAGAATTAGCCGATAACCACAATGCCGCGGTTATCGTGGTTTTGCATGATCTCAACTTAGCCGCGCAGTATTCCGATCGATTGGTGGTATTGAAAGATGGCAATTTGGTGTGTGATGGCAAGCCTTGGGATGCACTGAAACCTTCGATGATAGAAGATGTGTATGGTTACAAAAGTATCGTAGAAAAACACCCAACCATGAGCTTCCCTCAGGTTCACCCCGCACAATAAGTCCGATTAAGGAGCGACTCGTTTTGAGTATTCGTTCTTGATAACAATGACGTAATCCTAAGCCTCGATTTTTTCGGGGCTTTTTATTGGCTCACAGCCACTATCTCGGCTTAAACTCAATTTTATTAATAACCACAGCAGCAAGCACCAAAACGACTCACCTTGAGCATTTGAGGCTCTAGAAATGAACACTACCCGTTAGGGTTACTTAGCTTTTAACACTGAAGAGTAAAACAAGCCGCGAGCGTAAGCATATAAAAAGAAAGGAAATAACATCATTCAGCATCAATCAACAAGACTGCGACATCGATGTGGGATTGAGAGAAAAACGTACAAGAAGTGAAACTGCAAGCACAAAAAAAGCCCCCGTAGGAGCTTCTTTTATTGAGTACTGATTATTGGCTCATACGAATCAATGATTTACCAATCAGCCACTCTAGTTCTTTACCGCTAGTATCGCCAAACTGAGTTTCAGTCAGCTTGTATAGACGATCAATACCGTTTGCAGCGAACTCATGCGCGCTCTCAGCAGTAACGATATGATGGAAAAGTAAACGTAAGATTGCTAGGAACTCAGCGTCTTCAAGTGCTGCAACCCAGCTAGCTGAAAATGCGTCAAGGCCATTTTCGAAGTCAATGTGTTCCACGAACATCTTGAAAATACGACCGTCTAGAGCAGCAGTAAAATCCGTTTTCTTTGGAAAGTGATGACTTATACCTGTACGAGAAACACCCGTTTGTTGACTCAACGTCGTGTATGACATCTTGTCGTAACCCAATCTTAGTAGCTGGTCTACAACGGCATCCATGATTTTCTGGATCGTGATTTCTGTATCTTCTTTACTACGCTTTGGCATATTCAGGCTCTTCTCTTTGTAAATCCATCTAACTCAATCAAATGAAGTCAGAATGAAAATCGTTATCAGCATTATGTGAGCAAGGTATTTTTTCGCAAGTATTTATAACTAAATTCACACAAATACTATGTACGAACAATTTTACAGTGATGCCTCTTTGGACACTTTGTCTAATTATTCTTCGAAAATCACCTTACAATCCTAAGTCGATAAGTTTAAATAACTACTTAGAATATGAAATACCCAACGAAAAATTCATTGTATAAATACCTATCAAGCGATAGATAATCTTATAAAATCATTTCTGGCGCAACTAAGTGAATGATATTCTGACATATTAATAACATTCCTTTTCAACAAAACGTGAGGTAAATCACATACATATTTGGCGGCGCGAATATAGATATTCATCAAACACCTTAACAAACAACATAGCATACCAGTATAAATTAGTTCAAAGGTTTTAATTTTTGTAGATACAGTTCAAATTGCTCGTTAGAATAACCTCAGACTTTGTAAGAGGATTATTTATGAGCCAAGATATTGGTAACAACGATGTATGTGAGGCTTGCGGCTGTGCAGGCGAAATCGGGTTCATCATTAAAGAAGGCGACGATGTTGCTGAAGTAACGGTTTACGGAAACTCAAAAGCACTGATTGAAGCTGAGTTTGCTAAGTATGTTGAACTTGCTAAACAAGTGTCTAGCAACGTTGAGTTCGAAGCATCAGAGATGACTGAAGAAAGCACAGAGTTGCACGCTCGCTTTAAATTTGAAGTTAGCGCTGAGAAGATTATTTTTGAACTTAAGACTCGCTCTCTAGCGCGTTAATATAAGCATTTATATGCTTATTAAAAGACGAGTGAATTACTCGTCTTTTTTTAATTGAACCCAAGCCAGTGACCCATTTTGCTCAAAATCGTTTTCTGCAGCGCACTGAATCACTACGCCCCCCACCTCTAACACTGCCCCAATGCTATAAGCCTTGTCATCGTAATAACAAACTCGTTGCTGTTGACCGCCTTGTGTCACCACCACCGCAGCTTTACCGGGCGTTGAAATTACTTTGTTGGCACTCGCAGACATTGAGCCAAACACTGAAGCGGCTATCAGAAAGACCTTAATAATTCGTATATTTACTCTAATCATTAATTTACCTATCATCTTTGCTCCATTCCTCGTTAATCTACCGCCAAATGGGTAAAACACTATGCGAGATTAATTTTTCCATTATAGTGTAAGCGTCTATCGTAATAAGAAGCCTGTTATGCTCAGAATAATTGCACTTATTATTGGTTCCTTAACCATAACAAATGTCAGTGCTGAACCACTCGATCACTATCAAATATTGAACCATCTCGATAATTACGGAAACTTATATCTACGAAATAAGCCTTATACATCACTTCCAACTGGCTTGGTGGTAGATGGTAATCTCAATATAGAGAATACTGCGATCACACGCCTACCCAAAGGGTTAGAAGTGAACGGCAGCCTTAAAGGCTCTAACAGCCAACTCGCTCGAGTCCCGAGCGGGGTTAAGATAAAAGGTTACGTCGACTTGATTGGCAGCCAAATCACCAGCTGGCCAAGAGGTGTAAGAGTGGGCGGCTTTATCAACCTCACCGACACTCCACTGGAAAGGCTACCGAATGGCTTTAGAGTAAAAGGCGATCTGAGCGTGATCCGCACTCCTTTAACCGAGTTACCCAACGGGATCGTGATTGACGGCGACCTTTATATAGGTGGTTCTGGGATTACAACATTCCCCGAGACCATGACAGTCAAAGGCAACATCTATCTGGGCGGCAACACCGTAACCAAATGGCCAACCAATCTAGATCTCGGTGGTGCAGTCGCTCGCTAATTCAGGCTAATGCTCTAATGCTCTAATGCTCTAATGCTCTAATGCTCTAATACGTTAATGCTCGATCGCAGCAACAAATGGTGATTCAGAAACAAAAAAGGAGCCCAAGGCTCCTTTTTCAATTCAATCAAGTTGCTAATCAACTAGCAAGCTAACTAACGCTCGTTAACCAATGTTCTTCACTGGGTTGGCGTAGCTATCGATCAAGTACTGACGCGCACCTTGTGGCAGGCTCGACAGTTTAGCTTCAAACTCTTGTTTAACGGCCGCTGTAATCGACTCATCTTCTTTTTCTGCTGCCAGCAAGTTTACTGGGAACAGTTTGTAGTTATCGTGGATCTGACGATCGATCTCTTCAGCAAGCGCTTCAGGCGTATCAAAATCTTGGTCGATAACCTGACCGAAACCAACGTGAACGCGTCCTTTATCACCGATGATGCCTTGAATGATACTTTCGATATCTTCAAACTCACCCTTTTCGTAACTGCCGTTTACGTCTTTTTCGAAAAGCTCTATCGCTTTAGCCGTGTCACATGGGTCGTTCTCGTAAGAAATAGCCACAGGAACAATCTTCAATGACTTCACGTATTCAGGGAAAGCAATTTTTTGCTTACGTCCTTCAACGTGGAACATTTTCAAAATTGCTGGCTCAGTAAAATCGTTACCGTCTTTCGCACGACCTTCCTTTTGAGCGATCCAGATTGAGTTGCCCGTTTCTAGAGAGTGCTTAATGTAAGAAGACAACTGCCCTAGCGCTTTCATCATCTCACGCGGTCCTTTCAAAGAACGCTTTACGATGAAGCTCTTGTTTAAACGCATCAATTCAGTCGCACATGGCTTTTTCAACAGGTTGTCTCCGATAGCGATACGACAAGTCTGATGATTATTTTGATGCAGAGCGTAATTTACCAACGCAGGATCCATAGCAATGTCACGATGGTTTGATACAAACAGATAAGCTTGGTTCGCATCCAGTGACTCGATACCAGTGTACGTCACACCGTTAGTGGTTTTCGCTAACGTGTCGCGTAAGTACTTTTTCACTTCAATCTGAATGGATTCAACGCTAGTCAGCTTGCTCCACTTCATTTTTAAGTACACACGCAAAATCGGGCTCATTAATGCTTTGAACCAAGACGCATGGTTTGAAAAACGGTAGTGCAAGATTGCACTGATAAATTCTTCATCATTAATAAGACGGTTTAGTGCCGCTGGAATTTCATCATCGCCGTAAGGACGAATATCAACATATGGATCGGTTGGAGAGGTCATTTTTTAATTCATATAATAAAAAGCTGGCTCATTCTACGCGTTGTTTTGACTTCTCGCAGCTACAGAGCCCATACTTTTGACAAGGTCAGACCAGAAACATTGAAAATCCCCTGTTATTGTTGGCATTCTTTAAGATTAACGGTAATCTTGACGCCCCAAAATTAAGGTACTATCTATGAACTTCGCTATTGAATATACATCGGCTTACTTTTCACACTTGGTGATCACACCACGCAAGAAAGTACTTAAACATAGCCTTGTATCGGTTCAAAGTGGCTTGGTTTTGATTAAGTTAGGCAAACAAGAGTATGCCGTTGAACCAGGACAAAGCGTCTGGATTCCACACGACTGCCTAACGTCACTGACCTACTTTCCAAACACTCAGGTTAACCGCGTCGACTTTTCTGTTCGTTTGACGGATTCATTTCCAAGACAAGCGGGTTACATCACGCAAACTAACCTCTCTTCGGCACTACTAGAAAAGCTAGAACAAACCAAAGCTCGTGCTTCCAATGCCAATAATACGGAACAAGCGTTTAAAGATATGCTTTCTGTCTTGAAGCAAGAAGTGTTGTCGTTTAAACCACTGCTTTGTGAAAGTGCTCTTTCTCAGCGATTCAATCAATGGAACATTGATGATTCAAACCTGCCACAAGAGCACACTCTGGTGATGGTGATGCGAGAAGCGAAGAAGCGCATGCAGTCAGGTCAAAAACGTTCACTTGTGATTGATGATCTGTTCTCAGGTAAAGAAGAAGAGTTCGAGCAACTGTGTATGCTTGTTTTTGGTGAAGATTTATAGCTTGGCGGAAAGTGAGTGCTGGTATTAAAACTCGCAAGCCAGATACTGAAAAGCCGCAAAAACTGAGTTTTTGCGGCTTTTTTAATTCTTACTATTTAGACGTAGATAGCAATCTATCTGTGTATCTGCCTGTCTAAAATGGCAACTCAACCTGCATCATTAGGTCGGCGTCACGTGAGTCGTGCCAACGATAATCAAAGCGCATACGCGGCTGCCCTTCGACTTTCTCGCCAAAACCGATGCTGAGTTGAAGACCATGATTCATCAACCACTCCTCTGTAGACATATCATACTGCTCATCTTCAAGGTCTTCTGGAAACCACATACCCAAGCCAACATAGTTTGACTCAATGCTTTGTGTCAGCAATGGCGAGTCTTTGGTTTGAAGAACCCAGTCAGACCAATAGTCCGGTGTGCTTTCAGGTTCATCATCGCTCAGCCCACTGATTTCCATCATACGTTGGCCAAAAGACTCAATGCTGGTCGAGAAATCTAGACAATTGTCATCTTCATCAGAAGTCAGCATGATTGAATCTAAGCTAAAAAAATCACACTCAGCATACGCAGGCATACTACATGCTGCCATGATCAACGTCGCTGATATCGCGCTCTTTAGCATAGTCCTCTGACCTCTTGATTAGTGAACTTACATTATCTGATACAGTCCACTATCTTGCAACATCTTTGTAACTGACTTTGTACTCAGTTTTGCAACATCGCTTCCACTTATCAGTGCATTACGTATGTCTGTGCTGCGAATTTTCACTTTTTCAGGGCAAGCCATTACAGACCACCGCTCGGTAATATCATCTGATTTATAGAAAGATGAGAACTTAAAGAAGTTATCTGGGCCAATAACAAATGTCAGTTCAGCGTCACGATGTAACTTTTGGAGTTCACTGAGCACTGCATAAGTCGTGACGCTTTCACCTGGAGTAAATAGGCTCTTTTCGATCAAAGAAAGCTCCACTTGATCCAGTGAAAGATCGCTAATAAATGCGTTAACTAACTGACATCTCGTATCAAAGTCTAGCATCTCTTTTCCCCAAGCATGGGCAATACTTGGAACAAGTAGAATTTTGTCAAAGTGAGCCAACGAATCAATCACACTTTTGTGCCCTAAGCTCGGCGGATTAAACGCACTACCGAAAATGGCTATTTTTTCCATTATTTATTACTGCCTTCTCTTTCTAAGCTTGTGCAAAGAGGTTTTTAAATCGGATGATTTAGGTATGATAACACTAGATTTTTAATTTGCTTGCAGGAAAGGAATACGAATGGAACAGTTAATTCGTGACGAAATGCGCGTACTACCTTCAATTGACCCTCACTTCGAAGTGACTCGCCGTGTGGACTTTATCAAAACTAAACTTCAGCAGTCAGGCTGCAAGTCTCTGATCCTTGGTATCAGTGGCGGTGTAGACTCAACGACCTGTGGCCGTTTAGCACAAATGGCCGTTGATAGCCTGAATGAAAGCGCTGGTAGCGACAACTACCAATTCATCGCCGTTCGCCTACCATATGGTGAGCAAAAAGATGAAGACGAAGCGCAACTTGCGCTGTCTTTCATTCAGCCTTCTCAATCTGTTTCTGTAAACATTAAAGCGGGTGTTGATGGGCTTCACGCTGCATCTCACGTTGCTCTAGAAGGCACAGGCTTGCTACCAACAGATTCAGCTAAAATCGACTTTGTGAAAGGCAATGTGAAAGCTCGCGCTCGCATGATCGCACAATACGAAATTGCAGGTTACGTTGGCGGCCTTGTAATCGGTACTGACCACTCAGCGGAAAACATCACTGGCTTCTACACCAAGCACGGTGACGGCGCATGTGATTTAGCACCGCTGTTCGGCCTGAACAAACGTCAAGTTCGTGAACTAGCAGCAACACTGGGCGCTCCAGAGCTACTGGTTAAGAAAGTACCAACTGCTGATCTAGAAGAGCTTGACCCACAGAAAGCCGATGAAGCAGCATTGAACCTTTCTTACGATCAGATCGATGATTTCCTTGAAGGCAAAGCCGTTTCTCAAGACGTATCCGATCGTTTAGTGAGTATCTACAAAGCAACACAGCACAAGCGTCAACCTATCCCAACGATCTACGATTAATTAGTTTTTGAATTAGTCTCAGAATCAAAAAGGCCGGAAGCTCATTCACGAACTTCCGGCCTTTTCTATTTAGTGCTTTTCCTTTTGACCGAACGCGTCGTTAATCAACAACTTCGATATCGGTTTGAGGCACACTACAACACGCCAGTATCTGACCCATATTACGTTCATGTTCTTGCAATGCAGGCACATCCGGTTGGTGAACTTGCCCTGACTCAAGGGTCACTTTACAAGCGCCACAGAAACCAGCACGGCAACTTGAAGCGATAGACACACCCGCCGACTCAGCTTGCTCTAGCAGGGTTGATTGGTTATTACCTTCAAACAGGTAGCCGTTCACACTTAACTGCAGCTGCTTCACCGCCTCTTCGGTAGACTGAGCAACACCAAACGCTTCTTGATGATAATGTTGAGGGTTAAGCCCCATTTGAATCAGTAGTTTCTTGGCATTGTCCATAAAGCCGTCAGGGCCACACACGAACGCTTGACGCTTGTGTAGCTCTTCAATTTTAGCGACATGCGACACGCTTAGACGCCCAGACAAACCATCCCACTCTTTGGTTGGTTGGCTTAATGAATAGATCACACGAAGACCCGCGTGCTCACTGGCGATCTTATCAATCTCAGCTTGATAAGGGATATCTTCTTCGCTGCTGCATTGATGATAGAAAACCACATCATCAATTTGACCATGGTCTGCCAAGTAACGAAGCATCGACAACATAGGGGTAATGCCGCTGCCTGCAGACAACAGCAGTAATGGGTGAGTTGGATTCGCTTCTAAGTAGAACGCACCATCTGGGTTTTGAGCAACTAGCGTATCGCCCACTTGGAAATGATCATTCAACCAATTAGAGATCTGGCCATCGTCCACTCGCTTCACTGAAATCGCTAAACGACCCGCTCGTGAAGGGCTAGAAGATAACGTGTAACGACGAGAAAACTTCTCGCCATCAATCACCATCTCAATCGGTAAATGTTGCCCTGGCTGATAGCTTGGTAATGAATGGTTCTCTTTCGCTGGCTCTAGCCAAAAGGTTGTGAAGTCGCGAGCGATCTCTTCACGCTCGACGCAAGTTAAGTGCAGTGATTCTACCCAAGTGTCTTCGTAGTGCTCTTTCTCTTTGGTTTCAAGTACCTCAACCACATCACCCGCTTTCACCAGACCTTCATTTTTCGCCACTAGATTCTGGCCAAAGAAGACTCCACCACGCTCGTTGGCTCTGAATGTAGAGAAGGTATTAAGCGGCTCTTTTGTTGATCTAAATTCGCCACTCTCAACATCGACTGTCGTCAGGATACAGCGCTCACAAGGCTTCACCGCTTCGAATTCAACCTCACCAATTCGGATACGCTTCCAGCCGTCTTCGGCAAAGGCTTCTGTATTTGAAACAACAAAGTTAGTGCGGAACTGATCCATTGAATGAACTTCAGGGCTGCGGCGATTGAGCTCATCTAGAGAGGCTTGGCTAATCACCAACATTGGATAGCCGTCAGCGAAACTGACATTCTGACCAAGCTTTTCTCGAACACGATTCGACTGCTCACCACAGAACAGCAGTTCTACGCGAACACCAAGCACATCGCTGAACCAATCATCCGCCTCGTCGTTGGTGGTATACGCAGTGAAGCTATCTTTCCACACCGTTGCAGGCGCTTCTTGCATCTTGAAGTTTGTATATTTCAGGCGCAGCGGCTCTTTACCTTCATAAGTAAAAATCAAACCGTCTGGCTGCAAGCTTGAAGACACCTTGACCATTTTAGGGTACTTACGCGCCGTCACCATTGAGCCGTCAGCCAACGCCAACATAAAACGTCTGTCGAAGGTAAGGCCCTGTTTTTCGACCCAAGCAGAAGAGAGTGCAATCCCGCCTACTGATTTAACCGGAAACACGTTGATTTGAGATAAGGAAGGAGCTTGCTCTAAAGCCTTTCGATCTATAGGTGACTGCGACATAACGATTCCAATGTTCTGTTGTTTGTCCCAATGCTAACAAATGGTTATAAATAGATAAACTGGCAGGCATTAAACACTTGATACTAAGCTAATATCTTGAGATGTTTAAATCACTGCCTTGTATACATTAAGACAGCAATGCATTAACACTCTCCATACGTTCTATAATGTGAACACGGTTATCGCATTGAACTTTCATTGAATAAAAAGGATTTATCATGAACAAACTCGTCATTATCATTTTATGTGTACTGCTTCCGCCTGTTGGCGTGTTCTTCGCTCGTGGTGCAGGTAAAGATTTGCTGATTAACATCGTCCTGACCTTCTTCTTCTGGGTTCCAGGGATGATTCACGGACTCTGGGTGGCGACTCGCTAACCCGTATCCAAAAATAAATACCGAATTAAAAACCCATAAAAACAAGCTCCTAGCCCTGAAGAGTTAAAAATAGGATGAAATCAAAGTGCTTTTCCACTATCATCCTGTCGCCTAAACGTAAGCGATTGCTTTCACAGATTTCGCCGAGTTTAGGCTCCAACTACATAACACTTCAAATGGTGGGAGCCTTCAATGACACAACTTACGATTACTCGTCCTGACGACTGGCACGTTCATCTACGCGATGGCGAAGTATTAAAAGATACAGTGCGCGATATCAGCCGCTACAATGGTCGAGCGTTAATCATGCCAAACACCATCCCACCGGTAACCGATACCGAAATGGCTTTAGCTTACCGTGAACGCATCATGGCAGAGCAGCCAAGCGAGCAATTCCAGCCTCTAATGGCACTTTACCTGACAGACAACACAACACCTGAAGAAATTCGCAAAGCGAAAGAGTCTGGTGCAGTAGTGGCAGCAAAGCTTTACCCAGCAGGCGCGACGACTAACTCGGATTCAGGCGTAACGTCAGCACAAAAGATTTACCACGTATTAGAAGCAATGCAAGAAGTGGATATGTTGCTACTGGTTCATGGTGAAGTTACCACTCACGATGTTGATATCTTCGACCGCGAGAAGCAGTTCCTAGACACAGTGCTAGCACCGATTGTGAACGACTTCCCTAACCTAAAGATTGTTCTTGAGCACATCACAACCGCTGATGCAGCAAACTTCGTTAAGAACGCGAATGACAACGTAGCGGCAACCATCACCGCTCACCACCTACTTTACAACCGCAACCACATGTTGGTTGGCGGCATTAAGCCACACTTCTACTGCCTTCCTATTCTGAAGCGTAACACGCACCAATTAGCGCTTATCGAAGCTGCGACAAGCGGCAGCAAGAAGTTCTTCTTGGGTACAGACTCTGCACCACACGCAAAAGGCGCAAAAGAGTCAGCATGTGGTTGTGCAGGTTCTTACACAGCGCACGCTGCCGTTGAACTGTACGCAGAAGTGTTCGACTTAGAAGGTAAGATTGAGAACTTAGAAGCGTTTGCAAGCCACAACGGCCCTGACTTCTACGGTATTCCACGTAACACAGACACCATCACTCTTGTTAAAGAAGAGTGGAACGTTGCTGAAACCATGCCTTTCGGTTCAGACATCGTTGTGCCAATCCGTGGCGGCGAGACGATTGCTTGGTCGGTAAAATAAGAATTTGGATGGTGGAGTAAATACGTCGTATATACCCCACACCCAACTAAAAAGGGTCACCAGCTTATGGTGACCCTTTTTGTTTTGTATGAAAGGAACGCTTTGCCTAATAAAACGTTCTTTGAGGCCTACTTACCGCGAATTTTTCCAATCACCCTCCAAACAGCAACGACGATCAATCCAGCTAAGACGCCGATAACACCGTTCAATAGCGTTGGAACCACCGCTGTCGCTATCGTATGTCCACGAAAGTCCATAATAATCGGATCAATTAAGTGATGAATCGCAGGAACGTTGTGCACCACAATACCGCCACCAACCAAGAACATCGCGGCAGTGCCGACCACAGCAAGCGTCTTCATTAACTTGGGAGCAAACGCGACTAACCCGTTACCCAATTGAGTCTTAATGGCACTGCCATTCGATGTTCGTTGCAGATAAAAGCCTAAATCGTCCAACTTAACGATCCCTGCCACTAAGCCATAAACACCAATCGTCATCACAACCGCAATCAAACTCACGACAAGAATCTGAGTAACGATGCTTGTACCTGTCACAGTGCCCAACGCTATCACGATGATTTCCGCGGATAATATGAAATCGGTACGAATCGCGCCAGCGACCTTTCTCTTCTCATATTCCTCTATGGATTCACCAATACTTGTGTCCTCTCCCTTTTCAGCCTGTTGATGAGCATGAGGAAAGAGCTTCTCTAAGATTTTCTCTGCCCCTTCAAAACAAAGAAACAAGCCACCAATCAAAAGCAAAGGCATGATCAGCCAAGGAATAAAGGCACTGATCAATAATGCCGCGGGCACCAAAATCAGCTTGTTTTTAAATGATCCTTTGGCAACCGCCCAAACCACTGGGATCTCTCGTTCAGCAGAAACACCGGATACCTGCTGAGCGTTCAGCGCTAAATCATCCCCCAATACACCAGCGGTTTTTTTCGCTGCGACCTTAGACATCAGTGCGACATCATCCAACACAGTTGCAATGTCATCCAGTAGCGTTAATAAACTTGCTCCAGCCATTTTATGGTCTCTTTTAAGGGATTAAACAATTGATAAAATGTAACACCATCAATCCACTCATCAAAGTTATGAGTCTGTAAAAAATAGAGTCACAAGTTGTGTTTTCTATTGCCGTCTCAGCTAGACAGGACTAGTCTGTCTTCATCTTTCGCGAACATAAAAGAAGAAGTATAGATGAAAAGTGAATACTCCTACCCAATTGGTGAGCCAGGACACAAATGGCAACAAGCAGAACGTCAAGCATGGTTCGCTCAAAGAACCGTTAAGCGTGAATACCAGCAAGAAGTCGTGCCAAAAATCCAAGCATTGGCAGACCGCTTTGACATCGAGCAATACGGCGCACTGAGCTACGATGAAGCTCGCTTCCCGCTTTTTGCAATCAAAAGCAAAAACTGGGACGCATCAAAACCGACGATCCTTGTAACGGGTGGTGTTCACGGTTACGAAACCAGTGGTGTGCATGGCGCGATCAAGTTCGCCGCAACTCAAGCAGAACAATACTCAGCGCACTTCAACATTGTTGTTGCGCCTTGTGTGAGCCCTTGGGGTTATGAAGTGATCAACCGTTGGAACCCAAATGCTGTCGATCCAAACCGCTCTTTCTACGACGGTACCCCAGCAGAAGAGTCAGCAAACCTACGTGCATTAGTCGCTTCTTTACCAGAAATCTTAGTTCACGTTGACCTACATGAAACGACGGATTCTGACGAAACAGAATTCCGACCAGCACTCGCAGCCCGTGATGGCATTGAGTACATCGAAGGCATGATCCCAGACGGTTTCTACACGGTTGGCGATACTGAAAATCCACAGCCAGAATTCCAAGCGGCGGTGATTGCTTCAGTAGAAAAAGTAACGCACATTGCGCCAGCAGATGACGAAGGCAAGATCATTGGTTCTGAAGTTACCCAACATGGTGTGATTAACTACCCAATGAAGAAGCTTGGCTTATGTGGCGGTGTGACTGATTGTAAGTACGGTACAACCACAGAGGTTTACCCGGACAGCGACAAAGTGACAGACGAAGAGTGTAACGACGCTCAAGTTGCTGCGGTAGTCGGTGCTTTGGATTACGTAATTCAACACGAACTAAACGCGTAAGCTAATAGCTAGAACTAATCTCTAAAACTAAAAAAGAGCCACAAGTGACGATTCGCTTGTGGCTCTTTTTTTGTCTCTTTCTCTTACCGTTCATTTCTTCTCAGGCATAAAAAAGCTCCCTTACACACGGTGCAAGAGAGCTTTGAAATAACGCTTCCTCTGGAATAAGTCGTTAATTACCTAATGACTTACTCAGCGGCTTCGTGACTTTATTTTGCTGTTTCACTAACGCTTGTTTGTCCTTTGTCTACTTCAGTCAGTAGACCTTTCAACAAGCTGAAACAACCAATCAGAAGAATGATCGTAAACGGCAGTGCAGCAATGATAGTGATCGATTGCAATGCTTGGATAGATTGCGTACCACCAATCCACAACATCACCATTGCGATAGCACCTGAGATAACTGCCCAAACCACTTTCTGTTTAACAGGAACTTCAAGCTTACCGCCCGCCGTCATGCCATCGATAACGATAGAACCTGAGTCTAGGGTTGTAACGAAGAACACGATGATCAGTGCTACAGCGATAACCGATAGAATGCTACCAAACGGGTAAGCGTCTAGCATGTAGAACAAGCTTAGAGACACGTCTGTGATGCCTTGGTCGAGGCCAAGTTGCCCCACATGACTGATCACTTGCTCGATAGCCACACCACCAAAGATAGACATCCAAGCAGACGTTACCAGTGTTGGTATAATCAATACGCAAAGTAGGAATTCACGAACCGTACGGCCCTTAGAAATACGCGCTACGAACATACCGAAGAATGGTGCATACGCAACCCACCATGCCCAGTAGAATACAGTCCAGCCATGCAGCCATGTTGTGTCTTCACGGCCAGAGCTTTGGCTCAATGCAATGATGTTTTTCGCATACCCCGTCACAGCAGTCGCGACAGAATCAAGCACAGTTGTGAAGTTCAGAACAGCGATCAGACCAAGGAATACGAACGCAATAACCATGTTCAGGTTACTTAGGAATTTAACACCACCGTCCATACCACGTAGTACAGAGATGATCGCCAAGCCCATGATCAGAACGATGATAGATTGCTGAAGGAAGATGTTGTTGTCCAAGCCAAACACGTGGCTGATACCACTTGCAGCTTGTGTACCACCTAAACCTAGTGAAGTCGCAAGACCAAACAGAGTAACCAGTACCGTTAGTACATCGATCACATCACCCGTTTTGCCCCATACTCGCTCACCCAAAATTGGGTAGAACACAGAACGCATTGATAGCGGTAAGCCTTTGTTGTAAACAAAATACGCAAGGCAAAGTGCCGTCATGCCATAGATAGCCCAAGCATGGAAACCCCAGTGGAATACGGTCGCACCAAGTGCCAATTCACGGCCAGCTGCTGTGAAAGGTTCTGCATCGAGTGGCGTTCCGAACCAGTTCGTAAAGAACGCGGTTGGCTCTGCAACACCCCAGAAAATAAGTCCAATACCCATACCTGCTGCGAATAACATCGCAATCCAAGATGACATTGAATAGTCCGCAGTCGCGTCTTCGCCACCTAAGCGAACTTTACCTAAAGGTGAGAATGCAAGAATAACGGCAAAAACTAACATGATGTTGGCTCCCCACATAAAGAGGAAGTCAAACTTTGATAAAACAGCACCCTTGATAGAATCAATCGCAGCTTTGGCATCTGCAGGAGGAAGAGCAAGAAGAGTGATGATGAAGAGAAGAGATAAGCCTACTGAGGCTACGAAGACTGTGTTATGGACATCCATGCCCCATTTACTGACGTTATCTTGACCAACTTGATAGTCAGTAGAATCAATACTGTATTTTTTTGATTTAAAACTCATAAATTATGATGTTCGCATATCCGAATCAACGAATATAAGGACGCTCTCCGTATCCAATTACTACTTGATTGGCTCGCCGAACCGCCTAAATAAAAGGCAATAAAAATCACAATAGTTAGTGATAAATGGACTTACTGGCTCAATCCCAAGGCGCACATTATAGCACAGCTCAAAGCATTTTGACTGAGTTTCAGCTCAACAGTCACCCAAACCACCGTTGATAGTGATAGCTAACCCAATAAAAACAGAATAAAATAAAAGAATAAAAACCTTCAAATACAACAATTTAAATTAAAATGACGCACCGTAAAATTACATCCAAACTTTTTTCAGATAATTTTAATAATCACCCAATTTACTTATAGCTCTAATAAAAAAGCCCCGCTATAGGGGCGGGGAAAGTTACCAAAGGTAAAAGAGAAATCAGTGCTCAAATGTCAGTGCTGCGTCTCACAGATCAGCACTGCACATTTCAAAGACAGTTCGTTAGATTGCGAAGCAAAAACCTAGGTTATAGTCTTCACCATTTTTCGCCGTGAACTCTTTGTCTTCACTTGATGCATTCGGGCGGCCACTTTCATCGCCTTTTACTAAGCTCACCCAGTGACGGATGCCAGAAGAACGGCTCGCCTCAGTTTGACCAAACGTAGTGCACGTCTCTAATTGGATATCTTGAATATCAACCAACTCCAGACGGCCTGTGCCTTTACGAGCGCCGATTGTCACTTCAACGTGCGTACCGCTTTCATCACGGAATAGGATTGCTGAAGGCTTAGATTTATCACCTGTGTAAGCCACAAAGTGTTTAGCGCGTTTCAGTCCAGTATGTTCGCCATTCTTGAAGTAAACCTGAACATGTCGGTAATCGATCTCGTAGCTCACTACATCTTCATGTGAACCCGTCTCTAGAGGAAATAGAGTATCAAGCAACTGTTTCGCCATTTTTTGTTTTTCGAGTTGCTTGTCTGCTTTCACCATTTCGACGGCAAAGACAGCTTCAGCAATAAATGTTGAATGGTTTCTGTGAAGTTCTGTTTTGTCTAGTGTCAGCATATTCATAGTCTATCCCTCGTACGGCTTTAAATTTCATTTAGGTCAAACATCCCAATAGACCCTTTTCAAAATTGTTCTTTACTGTGTGGTTTCCATGTTTTTCATACTACTGTTATTTTTGAAACAATTTCACAACAAAAATTACACAGTGTGAATTTTACTAAATTGCTTTTTTACACAAACCGGCATTTCGAGCCCCCAGCCCTTTATTTAACTGGGTTGAGGGTTCCGTAGAAACGCGTTTACGTGTTGTTTAAATTTGTGTAATAACCCACCCCAACCAACTTATTGTCGATAACTCGATAGTAAGTGTGCTTAGTTTCCACTTTGCTCGACAGCGGATTTAACCATCGATAGGTGTAAACGCCACGACCATTTTCTTTGGCTAGGTTTAACATCTCAGTGAGAATCGGCTTATCGTCAGGACTTAGAATTTCGTCGTGTGAACGCCCAACAAGCTCAGGGGACACGCCATGCGCGAGCAGCATTCCAGAGCTCATATCCATCACAAACACATACAGGTCCCCTTCTACAAAACTTCCTTCGGCGTCATTGAACTCCGTTAAACTCTCTTGTTCTGACTCCACTATCGCGGTCATCGCTCTCGCCAATAAATTCTTAGCCTCAGCAGCACTCGAACGTTCTGGGTAATAACCCACAGCGACAATCACATCGCCCACACGCTCAAAGAAAGTCGTTTTCGGCTCACCCATACGATCAGTCGGATTAGTCCAGTGATACTTCACTTCACCAAAACCCTTGTGTACCGCTTTGGTGATCATTTCTCGGAAAAAAGGATTACCGTAAACGTCTTGGGTATCCAACACACTGTCGCCCACCAGCACCATCGAAGAACCGCCACTGGCAAGGAATTGGCCATCAATACCAAGAGCAAACACGTAGAGCTCACCGTCTATATATTCGGCATCACTCATGAAGTCTTTCACGCTGTCGTCACCTTCTTTTTGAACGTGCACCACCGCTTTCGCCAACAAGATTTTGGCTCTCCTTTCAGCGTCACTGACCACATGTGGCTCAGAGATATCGAGCACATTGACTGGCTTAATCTCTTTCTCGACTTCTGAATGCTCGGCACGCAATCCAATGCCGCTGATCACAGCAAACAAGGCGCAGCCAATAAGGATTATTCTGGATAGATTCATCGTTGTGTCTCCTAATAGCCGACTAAGGACGGTAGCCAAAGCGTGATTTGTGGGAAGAAAGCAATAACGAAAACGCCTACGACAGATGCAAGTACAAAGGGATGGATCTTCGCGGTGATCTGCTCAACCGTAGAGCCACCAATCCCCGAGGCGACAAAGATATTTTCCCCAAGCGGCGGCGTTGCAAAACCTATCGATAAGGTACACACCACCACGATGCCCACGTGAGTTGGATCAGCGCCCAGCATGTACATGATTGGCAGTAACACTGGCACGATGATCATGATCGCCGCTAAGGTTTCCATAAACATGCCGATGAACAACAACAAGGTAATGGTTAGCGCCCACACCATGTACATGTTGTCGGTAAAACTGAGTAATGATTCAGCCACGACAACCGGGATCTTTTGCTCGATCAACAGACGTCCGAACACAGTGGCAGCAAAGAGGATTAACAATACGCGTCCGGTGATCCATGTGGTGGTCGACAAAGATTTCATCACGCTTTTGAACGACAACTCTCGGTGAATAAACACACCCACAAATAGCGAATAGAAAATCGCCACAACCGCAGACTCTGTTGGTGTGAACATACCGCTGTAGATACCACCCAGAATCAAGAATGGCGCCAATATCGACCATAAACCTCGACGCAGGTAATGCCTTACATCACCAAACGACCATGTTTCGGTAAGCCCTTTATAGCCTTCACGCTTAGCAATAAAATAGTTAGTGACCACTAGCGTCGACGCCATAATGAAACCCGGCACAACCCCAGCAACAAACAGTTTTGGAATAGACAAAGAAGCAAACTGCCCATGCTGAGCAATGGCTTCTGGCGGTGCCATTAATCCCATCGCAGAAATGCCGAAAATAACCAAAGGTATGGATGGAGGAATGATGATGCCCAAGCCACCTGATGCAGCCGTTACTGCCGACGCGTAGCTCTTATCGTAGTCACGCTTAACCATAGCGGGCACCATTAGCATGCCTACCGCTGCGGTTGTTGCAGGGCCAGAACCCGAGATAGCGCCAAAGAAAAGACACGCCATAACTGTAGCCGCGCCAAGGCCACCTGTTACGGGCCCAGCTAAGCTTTCGGCAATATCAACCAAACGTTTGGAGATCCCAGCCGCCTCCATTAATGCGCCCGCAAGCACAAAAGCAGGCAGAGCCATGAGCGGGAAGTTACCTACCGAAGTAAATGCAATTTGTACTAAAGCGATGGGATTTTTGTCGAGCAACATATAGGCCGCCATTGAAGCGCCAGCCAGTGATACTGTGATTGGTGCACCCAGAATTAACAGGGTTAAGAAGCCACCAAATAAAATTAGAGTTAAATAGGATTCCATTATTACATCTCTCTATTACGACTATTCTCTGTGATGACTACTGCGCTGACTTTTGTGCCGTCATTTTTCGCAGTTCTTTGACTTCTGGATCTTCGTTGGTTGCGCCTTTGAATAAACGCTCGTAGTTGTTCCAGATAATTCGAATCATCATCAGGGAAAACGCGATAGGTAAAATCATGTAGAAATACTTCATCGGGATACCTGTGGTCTGAGACTTCCAAAACAGGTTCATTTTGTTGAACACGAAGTCATAACTGAGATAGACAAAGTAACCGTTGAAGCAGAGCCATAAGAAATCAGCGATGGTTTCACTGACGGTTTGCACGATTGGCGGAAAGAATTTGAAGTGAAAACTCACTCGGTTGTGTGCCGACATCTTGGCCGCCACAACAGCCCCTAGATAGGCGAACCAAACGAACATGTAAGTAGCGACCTCATCCCCCCACGGGATAGAGTAGTCGAATAGCTGACGCGTCAGGATTTGTGTAAACAGCAATAGGACAAAGCTTGCAAGCAACAAACAACAGGTATATTCCTCAATGTTGTTCAGGTGTTTTTTTATTGTTTTAGCGACTGACATATAACCTCCAATGTTGATTTTCACATGACAACCAGTCGCTCACGGTCCTAAAAGATCAGGTACAGAACAGCTCAACGAGTACAGCCATGTAAATGCCCTATCTCACTGTTCTGTCGCTAGGTGATTAAGTCGCGGAGAACAGCAGATAGGGCGAATCTAATCGTTACTTTCTACCTAGTAACTCAAGAACGTCGTCTAGCTTGTCTTTGCCTCCAATGCTTGAGTAGAACTTAGGCCAAACTGACTTAGTCACCTTGCTGATCCACTCTTGCTCATTATCTGCTGGGTCGGTGAATACCATGCCCTTCGCTTGTAACTCTTCACGAATTTGGTTTTCCGTGTTTTCTAGATAAGCGAAGCTGTGCTCTGTCGCTTCCTGACCTGCTTCAAGAATGATCTTCTGCATTTCAGGTGTTTGCTGTTGGAAGACCGTTTCACTCACAATTAGAGGTTCTAGAGAGAAAATGTAGCGAATGTTGGTCACGTACTTTTGTACTTCGTTGAACTTCATCGCATGCACTGTGATGTAAGGGTTATCTTGACCATCTACCACGCCCTGTTGCAGGCCAGTAAAGGTTTCAGACCATGCCATTGGCGTTGGGTTTACACCCCATGCTTGATAAGAAGCGATCATAATTTCGTTACGAGGAACGCGAATCACTAACCCTTTAAGGTCTGCTGGCGAAGCCACTGATTTTTTAGAGTTGGTTAGAACCCTAAAACCAGAATAAGCCCAACCTACGATACGAACGCCTGCATCACGAATCGTGTTATCGACAAGATCTTGGCCCACTTGGCCTTGAGTTAATAGCACCGCTTCTTCTGCACTTTGAATGACGTAAGGCATGGTCAATAGACCAACCGTTGGAGAGAAAGGCGTCACGTTGTTGATCGCCAACACAGAGAAATCGAGAAGACCGATTGCCGCGTCGTTCACGGTGTCTTGCTCATTACCCAATTGACCATTCGGGAACAGGTCGATTTTGACTTTACCGTCTGTTTTTTGCTCCATCAATTCAGAAAATGATGTCGCTAATTCCCACTGAGTACCACCAGCAGCATCGCCGATAGCCATTTTGAAATTTGCTGCTGCCGCAGTATGAGATAGCATCGCTGTTGCTACAATTGTGACGCCAGCAATAATTTTATTTTTAATCAATTTCATAGTCTTAACCTTTCATATCATACAGACGTCCTGCCTGTACTTTGCTCACAAGGTGACCTGGTACAACTTTCCTGGTCGTAGTTCTATTTCCCTATTTTGGAAACAATGTTCGAGTAGCTAAAGCACTTCATCCTTTAACGAATACCACTGATAAAGGAACTGTTGCCCTACTCTTCGAAATGGTGCAAACATCTCAGATTCCACCACTTCCCTCACGTTGGGGAACGGAAGTTTTGATTCAAATATTGGCAAGTCAAGCTTATGACCTTCACCTGCGATCCACTGGGCAAGGCGCTTGCCTGCTTGAGCGGAGTACATCACACCATTGCCGCCATACCCTAGCGCGTAGAATATGGACTGCTTTGAATTCGGCTGATAGATTCTTGGCATCATGTCGTGGCTAACATCAACCCAACCCCACCATGAATAATCGATTTTGATCTGGTCGAGAGAAGGGAATTTTCGAGTAAGATCCGCTCTCAACATATCTTCGTATTTCTTTTCAGGTGCATTCTTGCCACTGATGGCACTGCGTGTACCAATCTGCACTCGGTTATCGGGTAACAAACGGTAGTAATGACGCAGAATTCTGGTATCAGTAATCACCTGATTGGTTTTGAAGTTACACGCGGCGATTTCGTCTTGAGTTAACGGACGTGTCACCATCGAGTTAGAAAGTACAGGTAATAGGCGATTCTTAAGCTCTGAATGCAAACCTTGGCTGGTGTAACCACCGGTACAAACACCGACAGAGCGAGCCTTAACCACACCACCTGGTGTTTTTAAGTAGTGCACACCGTTGCGTGTTTCCCAACCCATCACAGGGCTTGCTGGGTGAACTTTTACGCCGAGTGCTCTCGCCTTTCTTAGATAACCAAACGCCAGTTTCCCTGCATGGATGCCAATGCCTTCTGGTTCGTGCATTGCGCCTGCCGCTTCTTGATCACCAACGTAATCACGTTTTACGGTTTCCGCATCTAAGATCTGCGCATCGTAATCGAACGTGTCACGCAGCAACTTGGCTTCTTTTTCAAGTGTTGCCATCACTTTGGGACGATGGGCAACGTATAAGTGGCCGCCCGGCTGTGGGTCACAATCAATGTCTTTGATCAGAGACTTAAAGGTGTTCATACCATCGACGCATTCGCGGTGCATTTTTAGCGCGGTTTCGAGCCCCCAACGTTCAATCCACTGAGAGCGCTTCAAACGTCCTGACGCACACTGAGCTTGACCACCATTTCGGGTACTGCAGCCCCAACTCATACGGTTAGCTTCAATCACAATCGCTTTAATGCCGTACATTTCAGCAAGGTGTATCGCAGTGCTTAGGCCTGTGTAGCCTGAACCGATTATCGCCACATCGACATCCATATCCGACGTAATTGGGCCATCATCTTCAGGTGGCGCGCCTGCGGTATCTACCCAATAAGTCGGGGCGTATTCCTTACCGTGACCTGGGCTCTTGTCTTTAAGTGGATCGTATTTTGGATCATATCTTTCTTTTGCTTGGGTACTTTCTTGTGCTTGGGTGCTTTTCACCTTTGGCGGCACATCGGCTGCCGGTTGTTCCATTACTAAACTCATAATTCGACTCTCCTAGTCATAACACGTGGACTGATTTTGGTTTCGTGTCTAGCTCTTGGGAGTGTTGTTAGGAGTCAAAAGAGGTCGTGTTTTACGGAAGGCATTTTTTACGCTGATTTTTCCATCTTTCAGGGTAAACACATCAGCCATACGAGCTTCGATGACGGTGCCATCTGGGTTAGTCGCAGAGAACGTTGATTCGCTTACTGCGCGGTCACCACACACAAAGTGGACAGGGTCGCTCCAGGCTGCATCTGGAAAGTTCTGCCAAACCAATTCAAAGCTATTGCGAACGGCTTCGTACCCTTCGATAGTGTTTCCAAGTACGCCTTCTCCTGCCACGGTGTGGAAGACACAGTCTTCGGTCATAAACGACATTAGCGCTTCAATATCATGGTTATTCCATGCATCACTAAAAGACTGTAAAAAGGCGGTGTCGACTTGGTTTTCCAGCACGAATGTCGTTGCATTGGTTTGCATATTCATATTCCAGAATCCTTTATGTTTTCGTTATTGGTTTAAATTTCAGTAGCTTTGCGCCACTTTTTTATTAGAGTGTTTAAACTAGATCTGTGAAATTTAACAACTTGATAACAAGCTTCGCCACTCTAACTTCGAGTTACTTTATAAACAATCTTTAAGCTCACAGATTTCATCTTTTTATAAATTAATTAGTGTTCTAATTTTATTTACACAGTCACTCACTAGATTTATACGAGGTCTAAATAAAATAATTAGAAATATTAGACTTTAGTCGAAGTCAAAATCTTGATGGTACTTCCGGCCATACTGTTCAAGCTGGCGATCATGAGTATTAACTTGTAATTCGATATTACCCTCACCTTTATTAATTGCTTGATTGTTATCTACATGGGCTTCATTTTTCAAATCAGCCAATTTCTCTTCAATATATTCTGTCGGTTCATTTAAAACATTCATGGAGGTTAATTCCTTTATCAGGTTTACTTTCGCTGATGGAAGAATATGAACGGACACTAGACCGTTTGAATATTCTTTCTCATCGTACAAAGGCTGAATGGCATCATTGCCACCTTCCTTAAATGGGTGAATGGAATACCACTTATCTTTTCGTTGCTCTTGCTGATCACAATCAGCCACATTGAATATCTGAGTTCTATTCAGGTCACATGGTGAGTTAAAAACACTAACCTTATGATAATCAATGGCTTTAATAATATTGATACAGTCTTTGCTTTGGCTATGACACACAGACCACAACGCATTGACCAGGTTATCTGTCCACTCAAGTAAACGGGTTGGAAACCCCTGTTTCTTGGCTAAACACATCAATAACCAATCGTTTATCTCGTGTGCACTCAACGAATGCCCGCCATAAACTCTCACGGTCGAAAGAAGCTCTTGTTCGACACGGCGAATATTCTTTCGATTTGAGCGACCTAAGCTTGGCATCAGGTTATGATTTTCATAGTCACACACGTTATAAATCAAACCACGATGCCCACTACACTCTGTAATAAGTGAATCGATTATTTTATACAGCTCTTCGAGTGAGCTTATATAATATTTATTTTCCACAACATGCATACTACGATTCACTTAATTTAAATCCGGTAAACCTAAATATCAACAACCCTATCAATCGATGATAAAAATCAACTAATAATAACGATTAACCAATAGTCAACGAGTGTCGTTATTGTATTTTTCTAAAATAACAATAAGTATATATCTTCATAAACAAGTATCAGTATTAGAGCCATTCACTAAGTAGCTATGAGTTAATGGTCGATTAATAATAACGAGTAACAAAGTTTATATAGCTATAACCACTTATTTCCCTAATGAACATTTAATTAGTGTTCTAATGTTTAACTGGAAATTATTGAACTAAGCGTTTACGTTCTTCACCTAAGTACTTGCCAATACCCGTTGGTATTGCCCGACCACATTCTCGATAGCACTTTCTCTAACACTCTCGAGATATCTGCGGCCGGACAAACTTCCTACGACTTATACGTAATCTTTATATTTATCTAAGAAACGAACCGGTGTTGATAGTGCATCTCGGCGGAACGGGTCGCCCAATTCCTGAGTACACATGATTTCAATGATGGTTGTTTTGCCTTCATTCATCTGCATGTCGATGGCTTTTTGCAAGGTTGGACCTACATCTTCTAGCTTATCAACCGTTATACCTTCAGCGCCCATAGCTCGTGCAATCTCTGCAAAGCTTTGGTTTTCAAGTTCACCGGCAACAAAGCGTCGGTTGTAGAAGTCGACTTGGTTCTTCTTCTCTGCACCCCATTGACGGTTGTGGAATACCACGGCTGTCACTGGAATGTTATGGCGAACACATGTCATGGTTTCCATCAAGCTCATGCCCCACGCACCATCGCCTGCATAAGAAATAGCTGGACGATGAGGTGCCGCTGCTTTCGCACCAATGATGGTCGGGAATGCGTAACCACAGTTACCGAAACTCATTGCAGCAAAGAAGCTACGTGGTTTTTCAAAGCGTAAGTAGCTGTTTGCCACTGAGTTGATGTTACCGATATCCGTCGAGACCATTACGTCTTCTGGCATCGCTTTTTCTAGCTCACGCAATACTTGGCGTGGGTGTAGATATTCGCCACCAGAGAACGGAGTCTCGTGTGAGTTTTCCTCAATCATATCCAAGCTGAAAGAGTCACGTTCGTGTGTCCATTCATCAAGCTCTTTTTCCCAAAGTGCTTTCTCTGTTGCGACTGTGTCTTGACGAGCGCCTTTGTTGTCATCACACAACAGTGCACGACCTTCCAATCTTTCAGATAGAGCAACCGCAGCTGCTTTCGCATCACCACAGATACCAACCGAAATCTTCTTAACCAGACCAAGCATCTTGTTGTCAGCATCAATCTGAATGATTTTCGCGTTCTTCGGCCAGTAGTCCATGCCATGTTGAGGCAAAGTACCAAATGGACCAAGACGTGTACCCAAAGCGATAACCACATCCGCTTGAGCCATCAATTTCATTGCTGCTTTCGAACCTTGGTAGCCTAAAGGACCACACCATAATGGGTGACTAGCAGGGAAAGAGTCATTGTGTAGGTAGCTGTTCACTACAGGTGCACCTAGTCTTTCTGCTAATGCCGCACACTCTTGAACTGCATCAGCCATGACCACGCCGCCACCGGAAATGATGACTGGGAATTTCGCTTCAGCTATCAAGTCTGCTGCTTCATTCAGAGACTTTTCACCACCTGGACCTCGGTCTAAACGCGCAGGTTTAGGGATCTCGGTTTGAGTTTCGCCGTAGAAGTAGTCACGTGGAATATTCAGTTGAGTCGGACCCATTTCGCTCATTGCACGATCAAAACATCGGCCTGTGTATTCCGCCATACGGTCTGGGTGCGTTACGTGTCCTTGATACTTAGTAAACTCTTGGAACATTGGAAGCTGGTTACATTCTTGGAAACCACCTAAGCCCATTGTTTTAGTGCCTGTCTCTGGCGTCACAATTACGACCGGGCTATGTGCCCAGAACGCAGCTGCAATTGCTGTTACACAGTTACTGATACCTGGGCCATTTTGCCCGATAACCACGCCATGGCGACCAGATACACGAGAGTAACCATCTGCCATGTGGGCAGCGCCTTGCTCGTGTACTACTGGAACCAATCGAATGCCAGCAGGAGCAAAGATATCCATTGCGTCCATAAATGCCGACCCCATGATGCCGAACATATCGGTAACATCATTAGCAACCATAGTTTCAACGAACGCTTCTGATGGTGTCATTGTTACTGTGCCGGAAACAACCGTACGTTTTTCTTGCTCGCTCATTCTTCCATTCTCCTTGAGTTAACCAAAATTTCATTTTTCGGAATGAATTGTCTCTTTTTCGAATTCATTTTCACTTTAGTAGTAGAATTTTTGCGCGTCAACTTTTTATATTAAATTGGAACAATTCATTCTAATTAATAAAACTGGATCACATTATTGGTAGTTTTTCGTACAAAAAGTGCCGTTAACTTAACTGGAGCTGTTAATAATCGATGACATATCGCGATAGCAGCGACAAATGATGAGCTATATAGAGGGAAATATGATGAAAGAGGCGGAATTGGTACCAACGCAACAGGTAAGTGTGAAAGAACGCTTTGGCATAGACAGCAACCTAACGGTGATGGCATTTGAACATCCAGGTGAATATGTGCCGAAAGTCGACCCAAATTACTGTTTTGATCCTGAAGTGACGCTGGCTATATTGGCAGGGTTCACCTCCAATCGTCGCACGCTGATTCAAGGCACACACGGAACGGGCAAGTCATCTCACATTGAACAAATCGCCGCGAGATTGAACTGGCCATGCTTGAGGATCAACCTAGACGGACACTTAAGTCGCTTGGATTTCATTGGTAAAGACAGCATCGTCATTAAAGACGGAATGCAGGTAACAGAGTTTAAAGAAGGCATTCTTCCTCAGAGCATTCAACAACCCATCGCACTGGTGTTAGATGAGTACGACGCTGGTCGCCCTGACGTGATGTTTGTGATTCAGCAGTTATTAGAGCAAGACGGAAAGTACACTTCTTTAGAGCAAAACCGAGTGATCACACCTCACCCTTCTTTCCGCCTGTTTGCTACCTGCAACACGCTTGGCTTGGGTAACTTTTCAGGTTTGTATTCGGGTACTCAAGTGCTTAACCACAGTCAGTTAGATAGATGGAACATCATCGCTACGCTTAACTATTTAGACCCACAACATGAAACCAAAATCGTGTTATCTAAGCTTCCGGAACTGAATAATGAAAGTGGCCGACAACTGGTCGAGAAAATGATCGCCACCGCAGGATTAACGCGCAACGGGTTTCGGGCTGGCGACCTTTCAACGGTGATGTCTCCGCGAACGGTGCTCACTTGGGCCGAAAACATCCAAATATTCGATGATGTAGCCACCGCATTTAGGTTGTCATTCTTGAATCGCTGTGAAGACGAAGAGAAAGAACTGGTTAGCGAATACTATTTCCGTTGCTTTGGTGAAGCCTTGGAAACGCATACTCAAAACTATTCGCACTCGGAGTCGTAAACCATGGCCAATGTTTCTTCCCAGCAGAAAAAGATCCTCGATATTGGTGTGTCTGTCGCCAGAGCAATCAGTGGCGAACTCAATCTGAACTATCGGGGAGAACGTCTCTATAAAGGCAATAAGCCCTGTTATTACCAGTCAGCACATACTAACGATCTCACCTTTGTGTCTCGCCACGAGCTAAGAAACAGCAAGCTATCGATGCAGGGCAAGATCGATTCATCGGCACTGCGATTATTGCTTTCAGACGCTAATCTCCATTATTCATTGCGCCCTCAAAACGAAATAGAACGTCTGCTTTACGACTTCTGCGAACAGGTTCGAGTTGAATCTCAAGTCCCGCCTTATCTAAAAGGCGTGACCACCAGCATCCAATTCAACTTTGCGTATTGGAGCAACCAATATCATCAAAATGGCTTTACCGAATCACGAATAGGCATGTTGCTGTTTACACTGATGCAAGTCATCTACACCCGCTTAACTGGCGTTCCGGTGTCTGAGCCTATCGCTGAGACCATTGAGTCGACTCGCGCCGGCATCGTGCCTACTTTCGGGTACAGCCTGAAGCGCTTAAAGCAACATAGAACCGACCAACAACAGTTTGCTCACTGCGCCAATGAGCTTGCTGCCCTTGCACAAGAGCTCATCAACCAAGAGCAAGAGAGCGATAGCTCGGCTACGCCAACGGTTGAAGAAGACATAAAAATCCTTGCGCAGCTTGCCCTTATCGTTGATGGAGACATTCAAGATCAAGGCGTCGATACTGACATCACAGGCAGTAGTAAGGTGTTCGTGCTTTCGGGCGCGAATTATCAGGTCTTTAATTCAGAATTTGATCAAGTCATCGCCGCAGATAAACTCGTCAGGCGCGCCCTATTACTCGAACTGAGGCAGAAACTCACCGATGACATCATGGCGAGACAAGTAAACACTCGCCGTTTAGCCGCTATGCTCACCAGCTTTGTCGCCACGCCACAAAGGAACCGACGTCAGGACCATTTAGAAGAAGGCATTGTTAACGCCACTACCATCACCAAGCTCATCACTGCGCCATTGGATCGCACTGTCTTTTATCAACCTGACATCGGCGCATCTCATCAATGTGCCATCACGTTTTTGATGGACTGCTCAGGTTCAATGCAGAAACACAGTCACAAGCTAAGTCTACTGATAGATACAATTCTCAAATCCGTTGGACTGGCCAACATTCCATTTGAGATTATTGGCTTCACCACCAACAACTGGAATGGTGGCAAGGTCTATCGACAGTGGCTTAAACAAGGCCAACCAAAGCACCCAGGCCGCTTGAACGAAGTTCGGCACATCGTGTTTAAGGATTTTGATACGCATTGGAGACGATCTCGCCTTGGCATTGCGAGTCTTCGTAAAGCAGACGTCTTTAAAGAAGGGATTGATGGCGAAGCGGTGCAGTTCGCTAGCCAGCGGTTGCAACAGCACACTGCTCAACGAAAGGTTTTGATCGTGTTCTCAGACGGCTGCCCAATGGATACCGCCACCAGCACCGCCAACGATCAGTTCTATTTGGATAACCACCTAAAACAAGTCATTGAACGTGAGTCGATCAAAAACGGAATTGAGATTCATGGCGTGGGGATGGGCATCGATTTAAGCCCGTACTACCGCAGTAACATCACCTTAGATGTGCAGGAGAGCTGCTTATTTGGATTATCTAAGAGCGTATTTGAGATGCTAAAGCGCTGACGTGTCAGTGAGGAGGGTGTCATCAAGCATTAAACGAGAATCAAGCCCTCCTCCTTCAAAGATAATTTTGATAAAGAAAACGTTCTAAGCCAAAAACAACGACCATACAGAGACCGCCATCAAATACCCGCCTATCAACATCAACACAATAAACACTAACTTTCTGAGTTGATCATTAGACAACGGCGGTGGGAAACGTCGAGCAAACATCGTGACAAGCGCTACCAAGGGAACAGCAATAGCAGATAACCACAGTATGCTCTGTTCCATGTCGCCTGCAGCGTAGACATTGACAGTACGCGACATCGACGTACAAGCGAAAACCATCAGCAGTGTGCTTCGCACCAGATCGAGCGTAAAAGGCTGCCGATAAAGATGATAAACAATCGGTGGACCTGCCATCCCAAACAACCCACCCGCTAACCCAGAGCTAAAGCCTGAGACAAGGAAAGATACGGTTGTCGAGCGATCCTTTCTGGTTTTGGGTTTGAACATAAAACTCAAACCTGCGAATAGCACCATCGCACCCAATAGTCCTCGGAGAATATGCGTTGCCGAATCGCTTAACTCGTCCAGCAAGTACACCCCCATCGAAACGCCGGGAATAATACCGATGACCAACACCACCAGAATCTTGAGTTCCCCAAGCAGTGGCTTACCCATCAATGCGACCAAGCAATTGAACAAGGTCACAATACTGACCACAGCGGCTATAACGGGTAAGGAAACCAGATTAAGGCTAACCGTTAAACCAATCACGATGATACCGAGGCCAAATCCGGTGACAGTTTGAAAATAGGTACCCACCGCAATAGTGGTAAGAATGGCGAGTAAAACAGGTAACTCCATTAGCTATCCTAATTTGGTTGTTTGGGGGTTGGATATGAGTGCGAATTTGAGTGCTAGATTCAGGAGCGAGATGTTAATACCTAAAATCAAACGTCGACTCTTGTCTTTCTTCAACCTCAGCTTCAGTATCAGCCTTAGAGTCAGACACTTTCCCTTGCTGCGCTTGTACCGCGGTCACCGCGATCACATTAAAGATGTCTTGTGCGCTACACCCTCTTGATAAGTCATTCGCAGGTTGATTCAACCCTTGTAACAGTGGACCAATCGCAACTGCCCCGCCTAACCTTTCCGCAAGCTTATAACCAATATTACCTGCTTCTAGATTGGGAAATATCAACACGTTCGATTGACCTTTCACCTCTGAATCTGGCAGCTTTTTCGCGGCAATCTCAGTCACAATCGCGGCATCGAGTTGAACATCCTGATCGACGGCGATTCCGGGACAACGTTGTTTCACGAGTTGAGCCGCGTTACGAACCTTATCGACCGATTCGTGCTTGGCACTGCCGTTGGTCGAAAACGACAGCATTGCGACTTTAGGTTCTTCCATCAATAGCGTTTGAGCGCTGTTTGATGCGGCCACTGCAATCGATGCTAGCTCGGTTTCATTGGGGTTAATCACCAAACCACAGTCACTGAAAATCATGCCGCCTTTAAGATTATGGAAAGGCTCACACAGCATCATCAAGAAGAAACTCGACACCAATTCGCTGTCCGGTGCAGGGCCGATAATCTGCAGCGCAGCTCGCACCACATCAGACGTGGTATAAACCGCGCCATTAACTGTGCCGTCTACCAGTCCTTCCCTTACCATCAAATTGGCAAAAACAAGTGGATCTTGAACCAGCTCTAGGGCGTCATCATAAGTCATGCCTTTAGCTTTTCTTAATGTATACAGCCGCTCAGCGAGCACTTCTTTGAGTGACGACGCCTGTGGAGAAACAATATGAATGCCAGCGAGGTTAATGTGGTGAAGTTCTGCAGCAGCGATGATCGCCGATTCATCGCCCACAAGTGTGATGTGAGCGAGCTGTTTATCGATTGCTATTCTTGCAGCAGCTAGCACTCGCGGGTCCTCCGCTTCACTCAAAACAACGCGCTTACGATCTAAATGAGCTTTATCAATAATCCGTTCAATCGCCTTCATTTTAAAATTCCATTTATTGAGATCAATTGTTCCATAATTTATATTTATATTATTAGAATAATAAAAAAGGTCAAATTTTATTCAGATAATTGAAGAATAATGATTTGGTATGTACACTCTTAGGCATAGACATATCGCAAGGATGAATCACTGTATGCAAACAGAAACACCGCAAGTTCAAGGGGATACACCGACCCTCCGACTTTTTGCACTATTAGAGGTGATAGCGCAAAAAGACGAGTTTATTTCTCTGCAAGGTTTAGTCGAAGAGACCGGATTGCCAAAACCCACGCTGCACCGAATGCTTCAACAGTTAGAAGCGGCGGGCATCATTCAAAGAGATGGCGACGAAAAGCACTACAGCTCAGGTATTCGACTCAGAAAACTTGCCGAAAACCTACTTTTGAATAGCACCATGCACAGCGCGCGACGCACTATCCTTGAGAACCTGAGAGCAGAAGTCGGTGAGAGTTGTAACCTGACCGCTCTTTCAAGTGGCGAAATCATCTATCTCGATCGTGCCGAAACTGAAGCCCCCCTTCGCTTTCACCTGCACCCCGGCTCTCGCGTTCCCGTGCACTGCTCGGCTACCGGCAAACTGTTTTTAGCACACATGTCTAAGTCGCAGCGCAGACGATTAATTGAAAATGTGCCGCTGACTCAATACACAGTAAACACGATTACCGACTATTCGACTCTAGAGAAAGACATTGAAGAAGCGAAAATCCAAGGTTTTGCTATTGATGATGAAGAGTTTTTACCAGGCTTAGTCTGTATCGCTGTGCTGATACCCTCACCAACTGGTCAATCAAACCTAGGCCTAGCGATCCAAGCACCTGTGATTCGAGTGAAACCGGATGAAGCAATAAAATTCTTGCCCGCACTTCAAAAAGCAGCAAAAGCGCTGGCGAAAATCGAAGCTGATAATTGGAGTCAGCAGTAAGCACTTTCTTAAAGAATTTCGAAGTCCATGACTTAACTGATCATGGATTTCGAAAAACCTACTTTGATAGACATGATTTGGTAAACAATGCTTGCGCAAACAAGGGCTTCAAAACTATCGAATTAACAACGACAATCTGCGACTAATCAACATTTGGTCGAAGTGATCTGAACACTCGCCAACCCGCACATCAGCAACACGTCTAAAGTAATCACGACAAAGGAATCACGATGCTAAACATTGATAACCAGCACTTACTCTCTTTTATGGTGACAGAAGCGAACAACGCAGTTGCAGTCACAAACCCAGCAACGGGTGAACTCATCGGGCACGCACCGATATCATCAGAAACAGAGTTATCGAGCGCGATTGAACGAGCTCATGTAGCGCAAAAAGAGTGGGCAAAAATCCCTGCTAAATCTCGTGCTGCACTACTTCATCGCTGGCACCAGTTGATCCTCGAAAACAAGAATGACCTTGCTCGAATCATGACGATTGAACAAGGTAAACCGTTAGCCGAAGCGGCAGGCGAAGTGGTGTATGGCGCGAGCTTCATTGAGTGGTTTGCAGAAGAAGCAAAGCGCACTTATGGTGATTCCATTCCTAGCACAGTCGCAGGCAAACGTTTGGTGACCATCAAGCAACCGATCGGAGTGGCGTGCGCGATTACGCCATGGAACTTCCCTATTGCAATGATCACTCGTAAAGCGGCTCCTGCCTTAGCTGCGGGTTGTAGCTTTGTCGTGAAACCTTCGGATGAGACACCGCTTTCCGCGTTTGCTGTGGTTGAACTGGCTTATCAAGCGGGTATCCCTAAAGATCTACTTCAAGTGGTGCTTGGTGAAAGCCCTGAACAAGTGGGCAACCTATTCACTTCGCATCCGCTTATCAAAAAAATCTCTTTCACTGGGTCGACCCGTGTGGGCAGTATTTTGATGGCTCAAGCAGCAAAAGGCATCAAACGCACCTCAATGGAACTTGGCGGTAACGCACCATTTATTGTGTTTGACGATGCCGACATCGATGCAGCCGTTCAAGGGGCAATGGCGTCGAAGTTCCGTAATGCAGGTCAAACATGTGTCTGTGCAAACCGATTCTACGTTCACAGTAAAGTGTACGATGAGTTTGTGGCTAAATTCGATCAAGCGGTTCAGCAGCTTAAGATTGGTAACGGCTTAGATGAAGGTGTCACGATTGGCCCTGTTGTCAGCCTGAACGCAAAGAACAACATCCAAGCTTTGGTAAACCGAGCGATTGAACAAGGTGCCACGCCTGTCACGCCAACTCAGGAACTTAATGGGCTTTTCATTCAACCTATTGTTCTTAAAGATGTAAAACACAGCATGGACATCGTTCAACAAGAGATCTTTGGCCCAGTCGCGCCCGTGATGAAATTCGACACGGACGAAGAGCTTATCGAGATGGCCAACGATACGATTTATGGTTTGGCGTCTTACTTCTACAGTCAGAACATCCACCGAGTGTGGAACATTGCAGAAGCGCTTGAGTACGGTATGGTCGGCATTAATGATGGTCTAATCTCAACCGAAGTCGCGCCTTTCGGTGGTGTGAAACAATCAGGTATTGGCCGTGAAGGTGCGAAAGAAGGCATCGATGAGTACATGGACATTAAGTATCTTTGCTTTGGCGGAAAATAAGGTTGGTAGTAACTAAGTTCTGGCAGTGATTAGGGCTCGGAAATAATTAAGTCTTAGTGAGCACTAACCTGCCCCATTCTCCCCCCTTCCCACCACAAAAATGAATCAAAAAAAAGCCGCGCTATAAAAGCGCGGCACCTTGGGCTCGGTTAAAGGGGGTTTCTTTTTTTAGTATTTTACATTCTCTGTTTTTGTTATTCGGTTGCTTCACTATCCCTGCGCTTTCAGTTTTAGACGCATCGCGTGCAGCACTGGCTCGGTGTAACCGCTCGGCTGAGCACAGCCTTCGAATACCAACTGACACGCCGCTGAAAATGCAATGCTGTTTTCAAAATCAGGCGCCATGTTACGGTAACTCGGGTCGCCAGCGTTTTGCTCATCCACCACTGCGGCCATACGCTTCATGGTTTTCATTACCTGAGCTTCCTCGCAAATGCCGTGACGTAACCAGTTCGCAATATGCTGGCTTGAAATACGCAGCGTCGCTCGGTCTTCCATTAACCCTACATCGTTAATATCAGGTACCTTCGAACAACCAACGCCTTGGTCAATCCAACGAACCACATAACCCAAAATACCTTGGGTGTTGTTATCCAGTTCACTTTGAATATCTTGCGCGGTAAGCTTTTGATCGCCCAGTAACGGGATAGTAAGAATATCATCGACATTGGCTCTCACTCGCTCACGAAGCTCTTTCTGACGGCTTGGTACACTCACCTTATGATAGTGCAGCGCGTGCAAAGTCGCGGCGGTTGGAGAAGGAACCCAAGCGGTATTGGCACCCGCTTGTGGATGTCCGATTTTCGCGTCCATCATCTTCGCCATATTATCCGGCTCTGGCCACATACCTTTACCAATCTGGGCTTTACCTTGCAGGCCACAAGCTAAGCCAAGATCAACGTTTTGATCTTCGTATGCGCCAATCCAAGTCATGGTTTTCAGCTGTGTTTTAGGAGCAAAAGGCCCCGCTTCCATACTGGTGTGAATCTCATCACCCGTTCGGTCTAAGAAACCTGTGTTGATAAACACAACACGATCTTTAGCTGCACGAATACATTCTTTAAGGTTAACCGAAGTACGACGCTCTTCGTCCATGATGCCGACTTTTATCGTGAATCGATCTAGCCCTAATGCATCTTCAATACGGCCAAACAATTCATTAGTAAAGGCGACTTCTTCAGGGCCATGCATCTTAGGTTTTACGATGTTGATACTGTTCGCAGTCGAGTTTTGGTACGCGCTGTTGCCTTTTAAATCATGCATCGCAATTAACGAAGTGATCATGCCATCCATAATGCCTTCAGGCACTTCATTACCTTCGGCATCAATAATCGCAGGGTTAGTCATCAAGTGGCCGACATTACGGATGAACAACATGCTGCGGCCTTTTAGTGAAATCTCACCACCCGTCACGCTGGTGTATTGGCGATCGGGATTAAGGTTACGAACAATAGTTTTGCCGTTTTTCTCTAGTGATTCTTGCAGATCACCTTTCATCAAGCCTAACCAGTTACGGTAAGCCAATGCTTTGTCTTCACCATCAACTGCAGCAACCGAGTCTTCGCAATCCATAATGGTTGTTAGGGCAGCTTCGACCAACACATCTTTAATACCCGCCACATCAACGCTACCAATCGGTGCGCTTGGGTCAATTTGAATTTCGATGTGCAGATTATTGTGTTTAAGAAGAATGCACGAAGGGGAACTTGCGTCACCTTGATAGCCAATGAACTGGTCGCTATCAATGAGAGTGACTTCTTCGCCGTTATCGAGTGTCGCTATGAGCTTATTGCCGATGCTAGCGTTACTGATGCTGTATTTGGTCACGTCTTTATGAGAGACACCGTTTAATGGCGCTGCGTCATCAAGGAACTCACGAGCATAAGTCACTACTTTAGCGCCACGAGCAGGGTTAAAGCTTCCGCCCTTTTCCGCGCCATCACTTTCACTGATCACGTCCGTTCCGTAGAGCGCATCATATAGACTGCCCCAACGCGCATTGGCTGCGTTAAGTGCAAAGCGTGCGTTCATGATTGGCACCACAAGCTGCGGCCCTGCTTGTGTTGCGATCTCAGGTTCTACGCTCGCTGTCGTCACTTGAAAGTCATCGCCTTCAGGAACCAAATAACCGATCTGCTGTAAGAACTGTTTGTACTCCACAGGATCGAGCGTTTGCCCAGCACGCTCTTGGTGCCAAACGTCAATTTGATGTTGAAGATCTTCACGCTTGATAAGCAATGCGCGATTTTTTGGAGCCAAATCTTCAAGGATGGTTGCAAATGATTGCCAAAAGTCTTCAGCGACAATGCCTGTTCCAGGAATCACCTGCTCATTAATTAATTGGTAGAGGGTGCTATCAATGTTCAAGCTTCCCTGTTGAATACGACTGCTCATAAAATCTCTCTCAAACTAATTTATGGCTACTCAATAAATTTTCGTGACTAGCTCAAATTTACTTTACTGACTTAAACTTACTTAACGGACATGAATTTAGCTAATTTATGCCGGTTATATTGGATATTCATATAAAAAATACCCTAAAAACTGTGTTATTCCGTTACTCCACTCTCGATTTCGTTAGCGACACTTTTAATCAAACGACGCATCCACTGGTGGTCTGGATTGGTTTGTAACAATGGACTCCACGCCATCTTCACCTCAAAGGGTTCAATCGCAAATGGCGCAGGCTTGATCAACAATCTAGGGTTATTGCGCTGCAGTTGAGCGGCTTTGGTAGGAATAGTCAGGATCAGGTTCTTCTGTTGTGCGAAGAGAATCGCCGACAAGTAGTGTCGCGTAAACACCGTGATGTTACGGGTTTTACCAATGCGCATTAGTGCTTCATCTATCCAACCAAGCTTTTGTGCTTCGCTTGGGTTTATCCCGACTCCCGTTCCCATACCAGTCTTACTTACCCAAATATGTTGCGCCTTTAAATAAGACAAAATATCGAAATTGTCGGCTATCGGGTTGTCACAACTAAAGAGGCAAGAAAACCCGTCGTGCCAAAGGCTCATCTGGTGAAACGACTGAGGAATATCGTCAAATCGGTTGATAATTATATCAACGGTACCTTGCTCTACATCCTGATAGCTCACATCACTTGGCGTCATTATATCCAGTCGTATTTTCGGTGCTATCTCGCTCAGTTTTTTCAATAGCGGCTGAATAATGGTCGACTCTGCATAGTCACTCGCCATGATACGAAACACGCGTTCACTGTCTTCTGCATTAAACTCTGTGGTCGGCTGCAGTGTCTTCTCTACATTCGCCAAGATGTTTCGAATCAGTGGCTGCAACTTGTGCGCGCGTTCGGTCGGTATCATCCCTTCACTTGTTCTCACTAATAGCGGGTCTTCAAACAGATCACGCAATCGGCGAAGGCCATTACTCATGGCTGGTTGAGTAATACCCAATTGATTTGCTGCTCGTGTAACGTTTCTTTCACGTAGCAACATGTCTAAATACACAAGCAAATTAAGGTCTATACGAGCAATATTCATAAGAAAAATACCGAATATAATAACTATAAATTAACAAAATTATCACATGAGTGGTTATTCTTTGTCCATAGCAAAGTTTTAATCCAAGCCAATTTGGCAACCATACCCCACGTGAAACTAAGGAATAGTTATGTCGCAAATTACACAAGATATCGAAATGATTGAAGTTGCAAAAAGCGCTGCTGGTGCTCCATGGGATGCAATTAACCCTGAATCTGCTGCTCGTATGCGAGCTCAAAACAAATTCAAAACAGGTCTGGATATTGCGCAATACACGGCAGATATCATGCGTGCAGACATGGCGGCTTACGACGAAGACAGCTCTCAATACACTCAGTCTCTGGGTTGCTGGCATGGTTTCATCGGCCAACAAAAGCTGATTTCTATTAAGAAGCACTTTGATGGCAAGACTGACCGTCGTTACCTATACCTTTCTGGTTGGATGGTTGCTGCACTTCGCTCTGACTTTGGTCCACTTCCAGACCAATCAATGCATGAGAAAACATCGGTTGCAGGCCTAGTAGAAGAACTATACACATTCCTGCGCCAAGCCGATGCTCGTGAACTGGGTGGTTTATTCCGTGAGCTAGACGCTGCACGTGAAGCGGGCGACGTTAACCAACAAGACCTTATCCAAGACAAAATCGACAATCACGTAACACACGTGGTGCCAATCATCGCCGATATCGATGCAGGTTTTGGTAACGCAGAAGCGACCTACCTAATGGCTAAGCAGATGATTGAAGCAGGCGCATGTTGTCTACAAATTGAAAACCAAGTTGCCGATGAGAAGCAATGTGGTCACCAAGACGGCAAAGTAACGGTTCCACACGCTGACTTCCACGCAAAACTTCGCGCACTTCGTTACGCTTTCCTTGAACTAGGCATCGACAACGGCGTTATTGTTGCTCGTACCGATTCTCAAGGTGCTGGCCTAACAAAAGAAATCGCAGTAGTGAAAGAGCCGGGCGACCAAGGTGATATCTACAACTCATACCTAGATGTTGAAGAGATCGATGTTGCAGATATGGCAGAAGGCGACGTTTGCTTTAACCGTGACGGCAAGCTAGTTCGACCTAAGCGTCTACCTTCAGGCTTATACCAATTCCGCCAAGGTACTGGTGAAGACCGTTGTGTATTCGACTGTATTGAAGCAATCAACGCGGGTGCTGACCTACTATGGATTGAGACTGAGAAGCCACACATCGGTCAAATCAAAGAGATGATGGACGGCGTACGTGAAGTTCACCCTAATGCGAAGCTGGTTTACAACAACTCTCCATCATTCAACTGGACGCTAAACTTCCGCCAACAAGCATACGATGCGATGGTAGCAGAAGGTAAAGATGTTTCAGCTTACGACCGTGCTAGCCTAATGAGTGCTGAATATGACGAAACTGAATTGTCTAAACGAGCTGATGACAAGATTCGCACATTCCAAGCGGATGCATCTCGTGAAGCGGGTATCTTCCATCACTTGATTACTCTACCGACTTACCACACTGCAGCGCTGTCAACCGACAACCTTGCAAAAGAATACTTCGGTGACCAAGGCATGCTGGGCTATGTTGCAAATGTTCAGCGCAAAGAGATACGCCAAGGCATCGCTTGTGTTAAACACCAAAACATGTCTGGTTCAGACATCGGTGATGATCACAAAGAATACTTCGCGGGTGAGAATGCACTAAAAGCCGCGGGGGAAGCGAATACGTCTAATCAATTTGATTAACCGCTAACGCTAAAGCCTCCCCCGTCCTTCTCTCTTACTTAGGTAAGATCCGGGGGAAGGCTTTGAGATAAAGCTTGTACTGCCAGCTTTATCTCAAAGCCTCAGATTTGTGTTCCACACCACGGTTAACCGAACAACTTCTGTTTAAGCTAACTGTATACATATTTGTTCAGATTCCTATTTGTTGAGAGTGCCTATGACTTCAATACCTACACACCTACAAGATGCAAAAACACTGTTATCAGAGAATGGTTTCGCGACGGGTGATACTTGGTATCACGGCACATCTTCCGCTTTATTGGCTTCGATTCAAGGCCAAGGTTTAAAACGTTCTGGAGACAAAGCGCTCAACGAAGCAGCTTCAAAAACTATGGCAACCATCGGCAACAACTACACCGAATCGGTTGAGCCAGTGTTTCTCACCCAGAGCAAAGAACTGGCATATTACTGGGCTCAACAAACCGTTCGTGAGCGAGGCGTTCGCTTCGAAGGTGAAGAACAGCCTATCGTATTAGCGGTAAACTTATCTGAAAAGCAACGTGCCAAAGTAAGACCGGACGTAGGAGCAATGAGTCTATTGATGATGAGTGTGGGCGAGCAATTCATGTCTCACCTCACTGAAATTTATCAAGCCAATAACATTGCAGGCCCCGACATCGAGCTTCGCACTGCTGATCGCATGGACTACCTCAATAAACTCGGTATGGCCTACATTGATGAAGACATCAGCCGTGCTTGTGTTCAGGAGTTAGCTGAGCCCGAGTTGGCCGACTGAAAACGTTCAACAAATCAGTCTTCTTAAAAACAAAAATGGCTCCCAACACGGCTGTCTCTTATACACAAA